>NZ_JBFUHY010000030.1:0-62269 GCF_056402155.1 Pseudomonas sp. P4_C1 | reverse complement strand
GTCGACTGACACTCCGCTATCGCGAGCAAGCTCGCTCCCACAGGGACCTGGGTGCTCCCGCCATCCTTTCATTACAACTTTGTCATCAAGCTGTTGGTCGGCTGTCCGGATCGCCTCGTTAACCTGAACTCACTGTCAGGCCAACCACCGGCAGCCACCCTGCCCTTGTAGAGAGAGACTCGTCATGAAAATGTTGATCGCGGGCTTTGTCGCCCTGCTCGCCACCGGTTCGGCGTTTGCCGCTACCCAGCCCACCTCATCGATCATCCACGACAAAGACGGCTTCTATGTCCCGGTGGATGTGGCCAAGGTCCTGTCGATGACCGACCTCAACGGCAAGTGCGGCATCGTCCCGGCGCAGTTCAACTACCTCGACCATCAGGGTCGCGAGCACCAGTTGGACTACCAGGTCCAGGGCGTTGGCTGCATTGGTGAGAACTGAGCGGATGCCTGCCGTCACCGTCGATCGGGCTACACTTGCGCCACTGATGCGCCCCCGTAGCCCGACCGAAACAGGCAGGTCCCGATGAACATCCTCGTAGTCGAAGACGAACCCAAGGCCGGCAATTACCTGCTCAACGGCCTGCAGGAACTCGGATACACGGTGAGCCTGGCGCGGGACGGCGTCGACGGCTTGCACCTGGCCCTGGAACACGACTTCGATGTGATTGTGCTGGACGTCATGATGCCGAAGATGGATGGCTGGGAAGTCCTGCGCCGCCTGCGCAAGGAAGCCGACACGCCGGTGCTGTTCCTCACCGCCCGGGATGACATCGCCGACCGCATCAAAGGCCTGGAACTGGGCGCCGACGATTACCTGATCAAACCGTTTTCCTTCGCCGAACTGGTGGCACGCCTGCGCACCCTGACCCGGCGCGGCCCTACCCGGGAAGAAGAACACCTGCACGTCGACGACCTGCAGATCGACGTGCTCAAGCGTCGCGTCAGCCGCGCCGGCAACCGCATCACCCTGACCAACAAGGAGTTTGCCCTGCTGCACCTGTTCGCCACGCATCAGGGTGAAGTGCTGTCACGTTCGATGATCGCCTCGCGGGTCTGGGACATGAATTTCGACAGCGACACCAATGTCGTCGATGTCGCCGTGCGCCGCCTGCGCCTGAAAATCGATGATCCGTTCCCGCTCAAGCTGATCCACAGCGTGCGCGGCATCGGCTATCGCTTCGACACTCAACCCTGAATGCAACCATGAATGCCATGACGCCGCTGCAATCCGCCTCCCGTCTCAGCCACTCCCTGACCCTGCGTCTGGCGCTGGTGTTCGCCCTGCTGGCGTTTGTTTCGCTGGCACTGCTAGGCGTAGCGCTGTATCGCGACCTGGAGCGCGAGTTGATCCATCGCGACGACATTGCCCTGATCACCCGCATCGACCAGTTGCGCACCTTCCTCAATGACAGCAATACCCTGGACCTGATCAAGGCCAAGCCGGCGCTGTTCCAGAACATGATGGGCAACCGCGAGGCCCTGCTGACCATCGGCACCCCTGGCCAACCGCCCTTGCTGGTGGTCAACCCGGGCAACCTGAAAATGCCGGTGCTGACCCCGGTGGCGATGGATCATCGACTGACCCTGGACGACGTGCAGCATTTGCCCAACGTCAATGGCGTGCCGTTTTCCGCCTTGGCGGCGACCATCGACTCCGGTGATCTGGGCAGCCTGCAAGTGGTGACCGGGCGCCTGATGACCGAACGCACCGCCGTGCTCGCCGACTACCGGCTCAATGTGTACCTGTTCGCCAGCGTCGCGGCGATTCTGCTGGCGCTGTCCGGTTATGTGCTGGTGCATCGCGGCCTGTTGCCCGTGCGGCGCCTGGCCCGCCACACCCAGAGCATCGACGTCGGCAACCTCAACGAACGCCTCGACAGCCAGGGCGCGCCGCTGGAACTGTTGCCCATGATCGACGCCTTCAACGCCATGCTCGACCGGCTGGACAAAGGCTTCATCCAGTTGGGCCAGGTATCGACCGACATGGCCCACGAGCTGCGTACACCGATCAACAATCTGCTGGGCGAAACCCAGGTGGCCTTGCAGCAGAACCGCAGCACTGACGCCTATCAGCAACTGTTGGCCTCGAATGTCGAAGAGCTTGAACGCCTGGCGCGCATGCTCGACAACATGCTGTTCCTGGCCCGCACCGATCCGCGCAGTGCCTTGCGTCAGCGCCAGGAGCTGGATGCCGCCGATGAAATGCAACGCATGGCCGACTATTTCGAAGGCCCGGCGACCGACGTTGGCATCTGCATCGATGCCCAAGGCAGCGGTTTGATCTGGGCCGAGCCCATGTTGCTGCGTCGTGCATTGGCCAACCTGTGCGCCAACGCCATCAAGTACGGCGCCCCGCATTCCGAGCTGTGCATCCACGCCTGGCCGACTGCCGACGGCATCCAGGTGCAAGTGCGCAACCACGGCCCGACCATCCCGGCCCAGCATCTGTCACGGCTGTTCGAACGTTTCTACCGGGTCGATGAGTCCCGTGAACGCTCGGCCCAATCCAATGGCCTGGGCCTGTCGATCGTCGCGACGATCATGCAACTGCACAACGGTGCCTGCCACGTCAGCAGTGCCGACGGCATCACCTGCTTCGAACTGTTTTTCCCGGCGCGGCAACAGCATGAGTAATGTCTGGGCAAGAACCAGCCGGGGCACTACCGACAAAACAATGCTCAAGGGTGCGTGTCATGACCTAACCTCATTGGCTAAGTGACTAACAACCCGTCGAGCTCGCCGATGTGCAATGTCTTGAAGTCAATGATCTGCGTCGCCTTCGCGCTTCTGGCGGCCAGCCCGGGATGGCTGTTGGCGGGGGACATGGCCGACGCTCCTGCCCTTGCCCCAGCTCCCGCCCCCGCAGCCCCGATCATCAGCATCGCCGACAGCGAATTGCTGGGGGTGCAAAACCAGCTCAACAGCCTCAAGCAGCAGGTTTCCCAGGCCAGCAATTACACCCAGCTGGAAAGCTCACAGGATCTGGTGCAAGTACTGATTCAGGACATTGAACGCCTGTCCACATCGCTGCTGCCCGGACAGGCGCAGTTGCAGGCGCAACTCAACGTGTTGGGGCCGGTGCCGCTCGACGAGAACGCACTGGTGACGTCTGCCATTACCACCCAGCGAGACGCCCTCGGCGAGCAAAAAAACAAGCTCGATAGCCAGCTCAAAACCCTGGCCGCTCTGAAAACAAGTGCCGCCGAACTGATCACCCAGATTGGCAGTATCCGGCGCAGCCTGCTGGAAGCGGAAGTGACCCAGCAAACCAGCAGTATCCTGAACCCGGGATTCTGGTCGCCATTGTTCGCTCTTCCGATCGAGGACCGCCAGCGTTTCAGCGCCCTCATCGAGCAACTCGAGGCCACGCACCGGGCCGCCTGGCAACCCGGACAACGCGGGATGACCGCCGCCCTGCTGATCCTGGCCCTGGCCATCTGGACCGTGGGACGAAAGCTCGCCGGCCGGGCTCTGGCATGGTTGTGCATCCATCGAATGCCTGAAGGCCGGTTGCGGCGCAGCTCCCTTGCGCTGGCATCGGTAGTGGCGACGGTGCTGACCGCCGGCATCGCCCTGCAACTGCTGCATTTTGCCGGGACCCGCCAACTGCCCTACACCCCACTGCTGGCCGATCTGGCGCAGTACCTGGAAAAGCTGGCCTATACCTGCGTGCTGATCACCGGGTTGAGTCGCGCATTGCTATCGACCAAACATCCTTCATGGCGCCTGCCCGATATCGCCGATCCGGTGGCGCTGGCGATGGAACCCTATCCAAGGTTGCTGGCAAGCCTGCTGCTGGTGCTGGTGACCCTGGTACAAATGAGTAATGTCACCGGCATGAGCGCCGAAGTGGTGTTGTTCGGTCGGGGCATCGTGGCGTTGGTCGCGGCACTGGTGATCGGCGCGCTGCTATTGCGCGTCAGCAAGACGCGCCGAGACCTGATGGTGGCCGGAGAAGCTCCCGAAGGCGTCACCACCTTCGCCGGCCTGATTTATGCGTTTACCGGCTTTGCCGTGGTGGTGTCCCTGTTCGCCCTGGTGATCGGCTACGTGACGATGGCCCGGTTCATCACCTATGAATTGGTCTGGATATTCATCATCTTCGCCGGTTTCTACCTGCTCACACAGGTTTACCAGGACATCTGCGACTACGTTTTTTCGCCCCGGCAACCCGCCGGCAAGGCCATCAAACAGCTGCTGGGCATCGGCAATCCACGCCTGGAGCAGATCTGCACCGTGTTTTCCGGCGCAGGCCGCGCCATCCTGATACTGATCGGCGTCATCGCGTTGTTTGTCGGTGGGGTCGGTACGACGTTCGGGCAACTGGTCACCGGCACTGTGGCCATACTCGGCGGTGAAGGGCTGCGCAAGCTGAACATCGTCCCGGACAATTTGATGCATGCCCTCCTGACACTGATGATCGGTGTCTACCTGATACGCACGCTGCGCCGCTGGCTGGATAGCGAGTTCCTGCCGAAAACCGAGATGGACCCGGGCATGTGCGCCTCGCTGAGCACCCTGTTCGCCAACATCGGCTACGTGTCCGTCGTCCTGCTCACGCTGGCGTCGCTGGGGATCAAGTGGACCAACCTGGCCTGGATCGTCAGTGCCCTGTCAGTGGGCATCGGCTTCGGCCTTCAGGAGATCGTGAAGAATTTCATCTCCGGCCTGATCCTGCTGACCGAGCGCCCGGTGAAAGTCGGCGACCTGATCAGCATCAGTGGCGTCGAAGGCGATATACGACGGATCAACGTGCGGGCCACGGAAATACAGCTCGCCGACCGCTCGATCATGATCGTACCCAACTCCCACCTGATTTCGCAGAACCTGCGCAACGTCACCCTCGGCGGCAGCGCCCAAGGCGTGGTGATACTCGAACTGATGTTCCCGCTGGACATCGACCCTGAGCAAGTGCAAAACCTGCTGCACGACACCTTCACCGAACACGAATCCATTCTCGATAAACCGGTGCCATTTTTGCGTTTCAGTCAGCTGAAACCTGAGGGCATCACCTTGACCATCACCGGTTACGTCGGCAGCCCACGCACCGTCGGCGCGATCAAAAGYGAGCTGCTGTTTGAAATTCTCAAGCGGCTGGGTGCCGCTGGCATTGAACTGGCGAAACCGCCTGCTGCGTGATGCGAGATCACACGGCAGGCAGTTGCTGGATCATGATGGACTCGTTGACGGCAAATAAGTAACGTAACCGGCGCTGCTTTCGAACCTGGAAAATCGAAAAGGGAGTTTGCATCGTGACCGAAGAGACAAAAACCAAAGGACCGGCTTCGTACTTCCCGTCAATCGAAAAAAAGTACGGTCAGCCGATCACCCATTGGCTGGATCTGCTTAAAACCGTCAGCGACAAGAAACACATGGAGATGGTGACTTGGCTCAAAGCCGAACACGGCATGGGTCATGGCCACGCAAACGCGTTGGTTGCCTATCATTTGGCTGCCACCAAAAGCGCCTAGCCACGCGCAGTCGGTGGAGCCGGGTAAAAACCGGCTCCACCGTTAATATTCTGTTGCCCTATCCTTTCATCCAAGCCATCACGCCGGACATCGACCATGTCAGCCCCCGAATCCACCCTCCTCGACAGTTGGCACCACAACGCCCAGGCCTGGATTGACGCCATCCGCAGCGGCACCATCGAAAGCCGCCTCAAGGTCACCGACCAGGCCATTCTGCTGGCGGTGCTGGGTCGTCAGCCCGAGCGTGTACTCGACCTGGGTTGCGGCGAAGGCTGGTTGTTGCGCGCGCTGGCTGAACGGGCCATTGACGCGGTGGGTGTGGATGGCGACGTGACGCTGGTGGAGGCGGCGCGAGCGGCGGGTTCGTCGAAAGTGCATGTGGCGAGTTATGAAGCGTTGGCCGAAGCGAAAGTCGATATCGGCCGCGACTACGACCTGATCTGCGCCAATTTTGCCCTGCTGCATCAGGACATCATCCCCCTGCTCGCCGCCATGAACCTCTTGCTCGCCCCGGGTGGCGCGCTGGTGATCCAGACGTTGCATCCATGGGCAGCTGCGGCAGGCGATTATCAGGATGGCTGGCGGGAAGAGACCTTCGCCGGCTTCAAGGGGCAGTGGCAGCCCATGCCGTGGTATTTCCGTACTCTGTCCAGTTGGTTCAATGCGCTGGACATGGCCGGTTTTACGCTGGTCGGCTTGCAGGAGCCGCAGCACCCGCAAAGCCCTGTGCCGCAGTCGTTGCTGTTGGTGGCCGAGCCGCGGTGCTGAGTGATGCAAATCCTTTGGAAGCTTGCTCGCGATAGCGGTCTGGGGTTTCAGTGGCTGTGCGCAACATCTGCGAACTAACCAAATCATTGTGGGAGCGAGCTTGCTCGCGATGAGGCCGGTACATTCGACATCGATGTCGCCTGACACACCGCCTTCGCGGGCAAGCCCGCTCCCACAGGTTCAGTGGTTGTACGCAAAATCTGCGAACTACCCCAATCATTGTGGGAGCGAGCTTGCTCGCGATGAGGCCGGCACATTCGACATCGATGTCGCCTGACACACCGCCTTCGCGGGCAAGCCCGCTCCCACAGGTTCAGTGGCTGTGCGCAACATCTGCGAACTAACCAAATCATTGTGGGAGCGAGCTTGCTCGCGATGAGGCCGGCACATTCAGCATGTTCGTTGACTGACACACCGCTTTCGCGAGCAGGTTCAGCGGCTGCACACAAAATCTGCGAGCGACCCAAATCACCTGTGGGAGCGAGCTTGCTCGCGATGAGGCCGGCACATTCAAGATCAATGTCGCCTGACACTCCGTCATCGCGAGCAGGCTCGCTCCTACAGGTTCCGTGGTGCACCTAATACAGCGTCAGGCCCATTCTTTACGCAGTTGACGCGCCGCATTGACCATGTGCACCAGCGCCGCTTCGGTTTCCGGCCAGCCGCGGGTTTTCAGGCCGCAGTCCGGGTTGACCCACAGGCGATCGGCGGGAATGCGCTTGGCAGCCTTGCGCAGCAGGTTGGCCATTTCCGCGGAGTCCGGCACCCGTGGCGAGTGGATGTCGTACACGCCCGGGCCGATTTCGTTGGGGTAAGCGAAGGCTTCGAACGCATCCAGCAGTTCCATGTCCGAGCGCGAGGTTTCGATGGTGATCACGTCCGCATCCATCGCCGCGATGGACTCGATCACATCATTGAATTCGCTGTAGCACATGTGGGTGTGGATCTGGGTTTCGTCACGTACGCCGCAGGCGCACAGGCGGAACACTTCGGTCGCCCAGTCCAGGTAGTGCTGCCACTGCGCCCGACGCAACGGCAAGCCTTCGCGGAACGCGGCTTCGTCGATCTGCACGATCTTGATCCCGGCGGCTTCCAGGTCCACCACTTCGTCGCGAATCGCCAGGGCCAGTTGGCGGGCCTGCACTTCGCGGCTCACGTCTTCACGCGGGAACGACCACATCAGCATGGTCACGGGACCGGTCAGCATGCCCTTCATCACTTTGTCGGTGAGGCCTTGGGCATAGCGGATCCACTCCACGGTCATGGCGTTCGGACGGCTCAGGTCGCCGAAGATCACCGCCGGTTTCACACAGCGCGAACCGTAGCTCTGGACCCAGCCGAAACGGGTGAACACGTAGCCGTCGAGTTGCTCGGCGAAGTACTCGACCATGTCGTTGCGCTCGGCTTCACCGTGCACCAGCACGTCCAGGCCCAGGTGTTCCTGCACTTGCACGGCGTGACGGATCTCGCTGTGCATCGCTTCGGTGTATTCGGCTTCGGTCAGCTTGCCTTGCTTGAACGACTGGCGAGCCAGGCGGATCGACGCGGTTTGCGGGAACGAACCGATGGTGGTAGTCGGGAACAGCGGCAGGTTCAGACCGGCGCGTTGCTTGGCGATACGCTGGGCAAACGGCGAATGACGCTGGCTGTCCTTGGCGGTGATCGCGGCAACACGTGCCTGCACGGCCGGTTTGTGGATGCGCGGCGACGCAGCACGGCTGGCCTGCACGGCACGGCTTCGATTCAGCGCTTCAAGCACTTTCGGCGCTTCCGACTGGTTGACCGCCTGAGCCAGTACCGCCACTTCTTCGCACTTCTGCACGGCAAACGCCAGCCAGCTTTTCAGTTCGGCATCGAGCTTGTCTTCACGCCCCAGGTCAACCGGGCTGTGCAGCAGCGAGCAGGATGGCGCAACCCACAGGCGATCCCCCAGACGCTCGTGAGCATACTGCAACGTGGCCAGGGCGTTTTCCAGGTCGCAGCGCCAGACGTTGCGGCCGTTGACCACGCCCAGCGACAGCACTTTGTAGGCCGGCAGGCGGTCGAGGATGGTCGGGAACTGCTCAGGTGCGCGCACCAGATCGATGTGCAGACCGTCCACCGGCAGGTTGGCGGCCAGGCCCAGGTTCTCTTCCAGACCGCCGAAGTAAGTGGCAACCAGCTTCTTCAGCGGGTCACGCTGAATCAGGTTGTAGGCGCGTTCAAAGGCGTTTTTCCAGTCTTGCGGCAGGTCGAGGACCAGGATCGGCTCGTCGATTTGTACCCACTCGACGCCTTGTGCCGCCAGGCGCTGGAAGATCTGGCCGTACAGCGGCAACAGGCGATCCAGCAGCTCCAGCTTGTCGAATTCGGCGCCCTTGGCCTTGCCCAGCCACAGGTAAGTCAACGGGCCGATGATGACGGGCTTGACGTTGTGCCCCAGTGCGCGGGCTTCTTCGACTTCTTCGAACAGCTGATCCCAACCGAGCTGGAATTGTTGATCGGCGCTGAATTCAGGGACGAGGTAGTGATAGTTGGTATC
The DNA here is from genome assembly GCF_056402155.1 of Pseudomonas sp. P4_C1. NCBI lineage: Bacteria > Pseudomonadati > Pseudomonadota > Gammaproteobacteria > Pseudomonadales > Pseudomonadaceae > Pseudomonas > Pseudomonas sp. P4_C1. The sequence continues at coordinate 53,506 of NZ_JBFUHY010000030.1, read as the reverse complement.
GAACCACTTGGTCATTTCCTGGGCGTGCGCGCCGCGGCAGTTGTCGCTCACACCGCGCGCCATGCCGAACAGGGTATGCAGGCTGGCCTTGCCGTCGTGCGGGCGGAAACGCTCGGGGATTACACCGAACATCAACGAGTGGGTCAGGACCTGGTCGTACCAGGCGAAGTCGCCGACCGGCAACAGCTCGATCCCGGCCTTTTTCTGCAAATTCCAGTGGGTCTTGCGCAGGTCGCGGCCCACGGCGCGCAGACCGGCTTCGTCGAGCTCGCCCTTCCAGAACGCCTCTTGAGCCTTTTTCAGTTCGCGGTCGCGACCAATGCGCGGAAATCCAAGGGAATGGGCCAATGCCATGACAATAAAAACTCCATCTGGTTAATGGAGCCATTGTCGGTAGTTGGGCCCTGGTGAGACAAACTCATTTTTATCGTGATGATCACGAGTTTCATTCATGGAGATGAGAAAAAGTTTTACACCGCAAAAATATGTGGCGAGGGAACTTGCTCCCTCGCCACGGATCACGCCAGCTTATGAACAACTGCTACCGGCTGTTGCAGATCAGCTCCCGCCCATCAGATTTCCCAGATCAGGTTGACCGCCGCATAACGCCCTGGCTGAGTCAGACGATCAAGCCCTGCCGCGTTCTCGTCGCGGCCCTGCACGTCACCCCAGTTCCAGTACTTTTTGTCGGTCACGTTGAACAGACCGCCATTGACCGACACTTCCTGGGTCACCTGCCACCAGGCCGTCAGGTCGAGCGTGCCGTAGCCCGGGGTTTCGAACTGGCGATTGATCAGAAGGTCGGCATCGCCGCTGTGGTCGACGCGGTCCTTGGCCTGAACCAGAGTCCACATGACCTGGCCGCCGTACACGCCGCTCGGTGCATCGTAGGCCAGGCCCATGACGGCCTTGAGCGGGTCGACACTGTTGAGCGCCTCGCCGGTGTCTTCGTCCTTGCCACGGGCATAGGCAATCGAGCCCAGCGCGCGGGTGCCGGCCGGCATGAAGGCATCCAGCTTGACGTCACCCTTGGCTTCGGCACCACGAATGGTGACCTTGCTCAGGTTGCGCGACTGGAAGGTCAGCGGGATGTCGCTGGTCGGATCAACAAAACTGACAGTGTCGATGAAGTCCTTGTACTTGTTGTAGAACAGCGCAATACCAAAGCTTCCCAGGTCGTAGCGACCACGCAGACCGGTCTCGAAGCTGTCGCTGGTTTCCGCCTTGAGGTTCGGGTTGCCGATTTGCTTGTAGCCGACCTGCGGGTTGCTGAACTCACCGAACATGTTGACCGGGTTAGGTGCGCGGAAACCGGCGGCGTACTGGCCGTACAGGCTTTCGTGCTCGGTCAGCTGATAGGTCACGCCGAATTTCGGCGAGATGTGATCGTCGGTGATGCGCGACGGATCGGTTTCCGACGGCAGGCCATTCAGGAACTCCTGAGTGACGTGCGGGGTCTGGCGGTAGTAGTCGTAGCGCAGGCCCGGCAACAGGGTCCAGCGGCCGATCTCGATGCTGTCCTGCACGAACAGGCCCAGGGATTCGCTGGTCGGATCCGGGAAGTCGCTGACCGGGAAATTCTCCGAGGCCGGTACGGTGGCGCCGGTGTCCAGGCGAACCTCTTTACCGGTACGCAGGTTGCTCGAGTCGATGCGCTTGACTTCACCACCGTAGATCAAATGGTGCCTGGTGTCGGCAATCGCGAACTGTTTGTCGAGCTGGGCATTCAGGCTCCACAAGCGTTCATCGTAAGACGACTGGCGGGTGCGCACGCGGTTGACCCCCGAGGCGGTCTGACGCTGCTGGAAGGTATCCTGGTCGTTGCTGCTTTCCTGATAGTTCAACTGCCATTGCAGTTTGTCGGCCATCGCGCTGTCCAGGCTCAGGGTGTGCGCCAGGCTGTAGCGGGTACGGTCGATGCTGTCTTTGGAAGTGGAGCCGAGAATCGCCGGGCTCATGCCCGTGGCGCGGGGAACGATGTCGCTCAGCAGGTTGCTGTCGGCGTCGTCCTGATAACGCTCGTAAGTGAATTGCAGGCGGTCGCCTTCGCCGTAGTCCCAGCCCAGTTTGGTCAGCACGTTTTCAGTGGTGTAGTCGAGCGGATTGGCTTCTTCACGAGCGGCGCCAACGCCGCCAACGCTGCCTGCGGTGTCAGTGGACTGACCGTCACGGCGACCCAGGTGCAACAGGCCATCTACAGTGCCGGTGCGGCCGGCGAAGGTGGCGCTGCGCTGCCAACTGTCATCGCTGCCGTCATAACCGGTCTTGAAGCGTGCGTAGGCGTCGTCGCCGTCTTCGAGGTAGTCAGCGGCGTCCTTGGTCAGGTAGCTGACCGCACCACCGATGGCGTCGCTGCCGTACAGCGAAGACGCCGGGCCGCGGATGATTTCCACCTGCTTGATGGTATCGAGGTCGACGTAGTTGCTGCGCACGTCCTGGAACGGGCTGAAAGCGTTGCTCTGCGGCACGCGCACGCCGTCGACCTGGGTCAGGACCCGATTGCCGTCGATACCGCGGATGTTCGCCCCGGACAGACCGAAACGGCTGCCGGTGCCGCTCACCGAAACGCCCGGCTCATAACGCACCAGATCCTTGAGGTCCTTGTCGTTCTGCTGATCGATTTCACGCTCGCTGTGCACCGACACGGTACTCGGCACCTGCAACAGGGTCTGCTCGGTGCGGGTGGCGGTCACGCTGACGGTATCGAACTGAGTAACGGGTTCGGCGGCAAAAACCAGCGAAGGTGAGAGCAGCAGCAAGGCGAGCCAGGGACGCATGGCGAATGGCGGGCGGATCGACATCTGACTTTTACTCCTGAGAGTCTGACAGCGGTCACGTGCATGCAGGGTGCTGAAGGGGATCTGCATGGGCGACGGCAACTGTCCGGCGTGTGTTTGATTTTTTTGTGAACAAAGCGCTCGACCCTTTCTCTTGAAGGGATGTATACAAAAACGCTTTTCGGCAGCGGCGGCGAAGATAACCAGCTTGACTTGTAAATGCAAATTATTATCATGTGCATTATATTTTATAGCTGGAACGAGTGTGCATGAAGCACTTCTGGGGTTGTCTGGGGTTATCGATTGCGCTGCATTTGAGCGCCGGATGGCTCGTTCGCGAGATTCAGGCCGCGCCAGAACCTTTGGCCTTTCAGCCGCCGATGGCCATTCAAGTGGTCACCCTGGCGCCGATTGCGGTGCCCGCCCCTGCCCCACCGCAGCCCGTCCGCGCGCCAACGTCAACATCAGCGCCAGCACCAACGCCGGTGAAGGAACCGGCGACAACAAAGGCTGAACCCGCAACGCCCGCGCCAACACCGGTCAAGCCACTGCCGGTCAGCACCCAGCCGTCCATCGTCAAGGCTGCGAGCAAACCGCAACCGGCTCCCAAATCCCAGGCCGATCCACGTCGCGCCGAACCGCTTGAGTTGCCGGCCACCGTGGCGAAAAACCCACCGGCACCGGCACCGGCAGCGCCCTCCGCCGCCGTGCCCGCACAGAACACTCACCCGGCCACGCCGGTCGCTGCTGCCCCGGCCCCCATGCTCTCTCCGGTGGTCAGCCTGCGCCCGACCTTCGTCACCCCGCCCCCCGCGCCTCGCTACCCCACCACTGCACGTCGCCGAAACCAGCAGGGCGTGGTGCGGGTCGAGGTGCGCCTGGATGAACGCGGCCAGCAACTCAAGCTGACGCTGGTGCGTTCTTCCGGGGTGGAAAGCCTTGACCAGGCTGCACTCGAAGCCGTCACCACCTGGCGTTTTCGCCCCGAAATTGTCGACGGCCGGGCCGTGCCCAGCCGCGTAGAGATACCAATAGAATTCGCCCTCACGGCGAACCGTTGACCCTGAAGGAGCTTCACATGACCGCACAAACGTCCGCCCTGCCAACCAGCCCGGCCCTGTACCAGACCTGGCAACAGCTACGCGCCGAACAACCGGGCCTGCGCGCCCGCGACGCCGCCGCCAGACTGGGCGTCAGCGAGGCCGAGCTGACCGCCAGCCGCCTGGGCACCGACACCGTGCGCCTGCGCCCGGAGTGGAAAGAGCTGCTGCCAGCCCTCGGCGAACTGGGCACCATCATGGCCCTGACCCGCAACGAACATTGCGTACACGAACGCAAGGGCGTGTACAGCGAAGTGACGGTGATGGGCAGCGGTCAGATGGGCATGGTGCTGTCGCCGGACATCGACCTGCGCCTGTTCCTCAGCGGTTGGGCCAGCGTGTTCGCCGTCGATGAGACCACCGCGCGCGGTCCGCAGCGCAGCATCCAGGTGTTCGACCGTCAGGGCCTGGCCGTGCACAAGGTCTACCTGACCGCCACCAGCTTCGATGCCGCCTGGGCGCCGTTGGTCCAGCGTTTCCGTGCTGAAGAACAAACGGCCGAACTGAACCTGCAACCGCTGCCGCAAGCCAAGGCACCGCGTGCCGATGACGAAGTCGATGTAGACACCCTGCGTAGCGAATGGTCGCAGCTCAAGGACACCCACGACTTCTTCTTGCTGCTCAAGCGCAATGACGTGGCGCGCACCCAGGCCTTGCGCCTGGCCGGTCACGAGTGGGCCGAACCTCTGGCCACCGTCGAGCTGACCCGCGTCATTGAAGAAGCGGGCAAGCGTGAAGTGCCGATCATGGTGTTCGTGGGCAACAAGCACTGCATCCAGATCCACTCCGGCCCCGTCAGCAACCTGCGCTGGATGGACACCTGGTTCAACGTGCTCGACCCGATGTTCAACCTGCACCTGAAAACCACTGGCGTGACCGAACTGTGGCGTGTGCGCAAGCCAAGCGTCGATGGCATCATCACCAGTTACGAAGGTTTCGATGCCGAAGGAGAGCTGGTCATCCAGTTGTTCGGCGTGCGCAAGCCGGGCATCCCTGAGCGTGACGACTGGCGTGCCCTGGCTGAAACCGCCACCCCTCTGATCGGCTAAGGAATAGTTCCGATGCGTATGAAAACACTGCTGGCCTGTGCCAGCGTGCTCGTCAGCCAGATGGCCGTCGCCGATGCCCTGCCCCAGCGCTGGGTCAGTGCCGGCGGTGCGTTCAGCGAATGGGTGGTTGCCCTGGGCGGCGAAAGCAAACTGGTGGGTGTCGACAGCACCAGCCTGTACCCGCAATCGCTGCGCAGCCTGCCGGGCGTCGGCTACCAGCGTGCGCTGGCGGCCGAAGGGATCCTGGCCCTGAAGCCGGACATTCTGGTGGGCAGCAACGAAATGGGCCCGCCACCGGTACTGGAGCAACTCAAGGCGGCCGGCGTGCGCATTGAATTGCTGTCGGCCAAGGCCGACGTGCCGGCCCTGCAACACAACCTGACCGAGCTGGGGCAACTGCTGGGTAAGGAAACTGAGGCGCAAGCGCTGATGGGCGGTTACCTCAAGCGCCTGCAAACCCAGGCCGATTGGGTCAAGCTGGCGCAGCAACAGCAACCGGCTCCCCGGGTGCTGATGCTGCTCAGCCACTCCGGTGGCAACCTGCAAATGGCGGGCAAAAACACCCTGGCCGCCTGGATGATTCAACAGGCCGGAGGCAAAAGCCTGGGTGAGCACAACGGCTACAAACCGGTCTCCAGTGAAGCCATGCTGAGCCTGGACCCGCAAGTAATCATCTTTGCCGGTGGTCGTCTGGAGGGTGATGCGGCGCGTAAAGCCTTGCTGGAACAGAACCCGATCCTGGCGCAAACCCAGGCCGGTCGAAATGGCCGGGTGGTGGTGATCGACCCGACGCTTCTGGTCGGAGGCCTTGGCCCGCGTGTACCGGATGCACTGACGCGTCTTTCCACGGCGTTCTACCCGGACGCCAAAGCGCAGACTGCCGGGACCAACCCATGACGGCCATTTTTCGGCCGCGTCCGACGTTGATCTTTTTGCTGCTGTTGCTGGTGCTGGTGTTCTGGTTGTCCCTGGCCCTCGGGCCGGTCAGCCTGCCCCTGGGCGATACCTTGCTGGCCGGGATGCGCCTGCTGGGGTTGCCGCTTGACGGTGGCGACACGCAGCAGGCGGAGTTGATCCTCGGTCAGATTCGTTTGCCGCGCAGTCTGCTCGGCATCGCCGTCGGTTCAGTACTGGCGCTGTCCGGCGTGGCGATGCAGGGGTTGTTCCGCAACCCCTTGGCGGACCCGGGTCTGGTCGGTGTTTCCGGTGGCGCGGCACTCGGTGCCGCCCTCGCCATCGTCGGCGGCAGTCTGCTCGGTGGCATGCCAGCGGCCATCGAACCTTATCTGCTGTCGGTCAGCGCCTTCGCCGGTGGCTTGATCGTCACGGCGGTGGTGTATCGCTTTGGTCGCCGCAACGGGCAAACCGACGTTGCCACCATGCTCCTGGCGGGTGTGGCAATGACGGCCATGGCCGGTGCCGGGGTTGGTCTGTTCACCTACCTGGCTGATGATGCGACCTTGCGTACCCTGACCTTCTGGAACCTGGGCAGCCTCAATGGCGCCAGCTACCCGCGCTTGTGGCCGTTGCTGATCGTCACCGTGGGCGTGGCATTGTGGTTGCCACGTCGCRCGGCAGCACTCAATGCCATGTTGCTGGGTGAGTCGGAGGCCCGTCACCTTGGCTTCGACATCGAGCGGATCAAGCTGGAGCTGGTGTTGTGCACCGCCCTTGGCGTCGGTGCCGCTGTAGCGGCGGCCGGCCTGATCGGTTTTATCGGTCTGGTGGTGCCGCACCTGATGCGCCTGCTGGTCGGCCCGGATCACCGGGTGTTGCTGCCCGCCTCGTTGCTGGCCGGTGCCAGCCTGCTGTTGCTGGCTGATCTGGCGGCGCGCCTGCTGTTGGCGCCAGCCGAATTGCCCATCGGCATCGTGACCGCACTGATCGGCGCTCCGTTCTTTCTATATCTGTTGGTGCGAGGGCGTTCCTGATGCTGCAGGCAAACAACTTGCTGGTACGTCGTGGCAACCGCACGGTACTGGCAAACATCGATATCGAGTTGCGCCCTGGTGAAGTACTGGGTGTGCTGGGACCGAATGGCGCCGGCAAAAGCACCCTGCTCGCTGCCTTGTGTGGTGAGCTGGCGTCCAGTGAAGGCAGGGTCAGCCTCGACGAGCGTCCGCTCGCCGACTGGCCGGGTCAGGAACGGGCCAAACGCCTGGCCGTGCTGCCGCAGAGTTCGAGCCTGAACTTTGCGTTCTCGGTCAATCAAGTCGTCGGCATGGGTCGCTTGCCTCACGCCAGCGGCCGCGTGCGCGATGACGAAATCGTCGCCGAGGCGCTCAAAGCCGTCGACGCCCTTCATCTTGCCGGACGCAGCTACCTGGCCCTGTCCGGCGGTGAACGCCAGCGCGTGCATCTGGCGCGGGTGCTCGCTCAGCTCTGGCCGGGTGCCGAAGGGCAGACCCTGCTGCTCGATGAGCCGACGTCGATGCTCGATCCGCTGCATCAGCACACCATTTTGCAAGCCGTGCGCGACTTCGCCGAGCGCGGCGCTGCCGTGCTGGTGATCCTGCACGACCTCAACCTGGCCGCACGTTACTGCGATCAACTACTGTTGTTGCAACAGGGTCTGCCCCACGCCTATGGTCCACCGGCAGAGGTGCTGACCGCCGAGGCGCTGGCAGCGGTGTATGGGCTGGAAGTGCTGATTCACCAGCATCCGGAACGCGGTCACCCTTTGATCATCGCGCGCTGATACCACCCCTCCTCCGTCATCGAGGGGGCACCTGTCCAATAAGGAAAACCGATGCGCTTTCTGTTGCTCTGTGCATTCAGCCTGTTGGCTGCCTGCCAAACCCATCAGGCCACACCACTGCCGGCGCCGATCGCTCCGCAAGGGCGTGATCACGCCGACCTCGGGGTCATCCGTGAACTCGCCACGGGCCGTACGCTGACGCCGCAAGAACTGGTCGAACGCCTGGCCCGTGTGCCTCGGGTATTGGTCGGCGAACAGCACGACAACCCTGACCACCACGCCCTGCAATTGTGGCTGCTGCGCGAACTGGCGGCGCAACGTCCGCAAGGTAGTTTGTTGATGGAGATGCTCAATCCCGATCAACAGACCAGGGTCGATGCCGCGCAAGCCGCGACCCGCGCGGGCCAGCCACCGGCCGATGCGTTCAAGGCGCTGGCCTGGCAGGCCAATTGGGACTGGAGCGTCTATGGCGCACTGGTCACCTACGCGCTAAGGCAACCGTATCCACTGCTGGCGGCGAACCTGGACCGCGCGCAGATCATGCAGATCTACAAACAGCGCCCGGTACTCACGGGGGCAGCCTCCACCACCCAACAGGTACAGGCGACCTTGCTCGAAGACATCCGCGAATCCCATTGTGGCCTGCTGCCCGAAGCACAGATGCCGGCGATGCTCGCCGTGCAGCAGCAGCGTGACCGGCACATGGCAGAGCGCCTGATGACTGCACCGACGCCTGCGTTGCTGCTGGCCGGTGCCTTCCACGTACGCAAGGATCTGGGGGTGCCGCTGCACCTGAAGGACCTGGGGGCCGGTGAAGGGAATGCGGTGCTGATCCTGGCTGAAGCGGGCAAGACCGTGACCGCCGAAAGTGCGGATTTTGTGTGGTACACCGCCGCGCAACCGGAAAAGGATCATTGCGCGCAGCTGCGTCGGTGAACCTGTGGCGAGGGAGCTTACCTCCCTCGCCACAGGTTTCAATCTGCCTGGATTTTCTAAGTCATCCCCCACTCCGGCGCGACATTATGTCACGCCTCTTCGTCGGTCCAATGGTCGTATCCGCCCCTCCGGCACCGGCACAGTTTGTTAACATCCCCACGATTTTTTCGTCTGTACAGTCATCACGCTGTCATTTCAGCCTGTTCAACAGGATGCTTTTTCAATGAGTACTGTGTATACCCGCCGAACGGTCCTGCAAGGCATGGGCCTGTTGAGCCTGGGCCTGCTCGCCGGTTGCGACGACAGCAGCAAGCTGTCGTTCAAGTACGGCAAAGACCTCAGCGACAAGATCATGGGGCGCAACTTCAAGCTCAAGAACGCTCAGGGCGAAACCCGGATGCTGGGCAGCTATCGCGGCTTGATGCCAATGGTGTTCTTCGGTTTCACCCAGTGCCCGGCTGTGTGCCCCACTACGCTGGCCCGCGCGGCACAGGCCAAGAAACTGATGGGGCGCGATGGCGAAAGGCTGCAGGTGGTCTTCATCACCCTGGACCCTGAGCGCGACACGCCAGAGATGATCGATAAATACGTAAAAGCCTTCGACCCGAGTTTCGAGGCGCTGTACGGCACCCTGGAAGAAACCGCCGCCACCGCCAAGGAATTCGGCGTGTTCTTTGAAAAGGTCCCGAGCGGCGATACCTATACCCTCTCCCATACCGCGACCAGCTATGTCTTCGACTCCCGGGGCACTCTGCGCCTGGGACTGTCCACATCCCTGACGGCCCAAGAGTGCGCAGAAGACCTGCTCACCGTGATGGAGATTTGCTGAAATGAATGCCCCGCAGGCTAAAAACCGTTTCGCACAACGTTGCAGGCAACTGGCGCTGGGATTGTCCCTGGTTGGCCTGGCCTTTCAGGCATCGGCACAAACCGAGGTCAATGACGCCTGGGTCCGCGCCACCGTGGCCGGCCAACCGTCGAGCGGTGCCTTCATGACCGTCACCGCGAGCAGCGACAGCAAACTGCTGAGCGTGCAAACGCCGATTGCCGGGCTGGTGCAGATCCATGAAATGAGCATGAAAGACGACGTGATGAAAATGCAGCAGGTGGGCGCCGTCGCGCTGCCCGCCGGTAAAGCGGTGAGCTTCGACCCGCACGGTTACCACATCATGCTCATGAACCTGACGGCCCAGATCAAGGAAGGCGACAAAGTGCCGCTGACCCTGACCGTGGAAGACGCCAAGGGCGAGAAAGAGTCGATTCAGGTTGAAGCCGTTGCCAAGGCGATTGGCACCATGGATCACGGCTCGATGATGCATGATCACAGCAAGATGAATTGATTGCTCCGTCAGTTAAAACACAGAACCTGTGGGAGCGAGCTTGCTCCGGGCGGCGATCCGACGAAGGGGCCGGCACATCCAACAGAGATATTGCTTGACCCACCGCTATCGCGAGCAAGCTCGCTCCCACAGTTTGATCTTCAGTGAATRYGAGTCCCKCGGYCGGCCACAATATTTGTGGCGACGAGCAATTCAGGTCTTGGCGACAACCCATGTCATTCGCCAAGACCTTTTCATGTCAACTCAAACCAGCTTGAGCACGACGTTGATGTTGTTGCGCGTGGCTTTCGAGTACGGGCAGTACTGGTGCCCGGTGTCGACGATTTTTTGTGCGGTTTCACGGTCCAGCCCTGGCAGGCTGACATTGAGCCGCGCCTGGAGCAGGTAGCCGCCTTCATTGGTGCCCAGGTCGACTTCGGCATCGACGGCCACATCCTTGGGCAACGCCACTTTCATTTCCCTGGCCGCAACCTGCATGGCGCCGATAAAACAGGCTGACCATCCGGCAGAGAACAGTTGCTCGGGGTTAGTACCGCCACCGCCCGCACCCGGGGACGACAGCTTCACATCGAGGATTCCGTCGGAGCTGCGGGAGGCGCCGTCACGCCCGCCGGTGGTGTGGGTTTTGGCGGTGTACAACACTTTATCGATCTGGTTCATGGTGACCTCCTGATTGAGTTGTAAGAATCCGGCTTTAACACCCCATCCGGACGCAGGGATGGTCAATCAATATAGACGTCACACGCCCACACCGTGGTCGATCCGACCAGCGCCCGTTTCTTCTTTATTTACGTGCCAACTTGTACCTGACGCAGTCCTCATAAAAGCTCTGCCGTACAGCAGTCGGTTTGAATCGCGACGGACTGTCATAAGTTTGCTCTGTAATGCCAAGTGCCATCATGCGCATCCAGGTTTTGGCGAACTTGTAGACCTGGATTTTCTGGCGCGCGGCATACAGCGAAACGCCCGAGAGCTTGAGTTCCTGTGCCCTTGCAGCGGTGCCCGCACCCCAACTGCACATGTATTTATCATTGCTGGCCAGTTCTTTGGCTTGAGCCGAATTGGCTACACCCGCAACTATCAGCGGGATTAACGCGATCCATATCTTGCGCATCTTGACCTATTTAACTGGCTGAAAATGAACTAATTTTGCTGAGGATTTTTAAACTTGGGGGCCAGCATCGTGCCTTTTTTGCAAATTAAAGCGAAAACGAGATGGGCGATGTCATTTCTTGCGAGTTTTCAATCCTTTGCTATAGCTAAGACTCTCAATCGCCAACTTAAGTGAGGCAACGGAATGTCAGTCGCAAAGAAAATGAGTGTGGGACAACTGACAATGTTGACCGCCGTCAACATGTTGGGCTCAGGCATTGTGCTGCTACCGACGAAACTCGCGGAAGTCGGTGCAATTTCGATCCTCTCCTGGCTGGTGACGGCCACCGGCTCCCTCGCTCTGGCCTACGCGTTTGCGCGATGCGGGATGCTCAGCCGCAAGACCGGCGGCATGGGCGGTTATGCCGAATACACCTTCGGTAAAGCGGGTAACTACATCACCAACTACACCTACGGTCTCTCGCTGTTGATTGCCAACGTGGCGATCAGTATTACTGCGGTTGGTTATATCCAGGTGTTGTTCGGGATAAAACTGGATTCCCTGCAAGTAGGTCTGGCGACCATTGCCTTGTTATGGATCACCACTTTCGCCAACTTTGGCGGCGCGAGCATTACCGGCCGGATCGGTGCGATCACGGTCTGGGGTGTGATTGCTCCGGTGGTGCTGGTCTCCACGGTGGGCTGGTTCTGGTTCGACAGCAGCGTTTACGCCGCTGGCTGGAACCCCCACGACAAGGGCTGGTTCGAAGCGGCCGGCGCCTCGGTGGCGATCACCCTGTGGGCCTTCCTCGGTCTGGAATCGGCTTGCGCCAACACCGACGCGGTGGAAAACCCTGAGCGCAACGTACCGATTGCCGTGCTGGGCGGCACCCTGGGCGCGGCGGTGATCTACATCGTCTCCACCAACGTCATCTTCGGTATCGTCGGCAACGAAGAACTGGTCGCGTCCACCGCACCGTTCGGCCTGGTGTTCGCCAAGATGTTCACCCCGATGGTCGGGGACATCGTGATGGCAGCCATGGTACTCGCCTGCATCGGTTCGCTACTGGGTTGGCAGTTCACCATTGCCCAGGTGTACAAAAGCTCGGCGGACACCGGTTACTTCCTGTCGATCTTCGCCAAGGCCAACAAGGCGGGAACGCCGATTGTCGGCATGCTGGTACTGCTCGCCGCACAGACCGCGCTGGCCCTGCTCACTATCAGTCCAGACCTGAGCAAGCAGTTCGACACCTTGGTCAACCTCGCGGTGGTGACCAACCTGGTGCCGTACATCCTGTCCATGGCCGCGCTGATGACCATGCAGAAAGTCTCCAACGTGCCGGAAGGCAAGGCGCTGGCGACCAACATCATTGCCCTGATCGCGGCGGCCTACAGCTACCTGGCGCTGTACAGCTCCGGTCAGCAGGCGCTGATGCTGGGAGGCGTTGCCACCATCTTCGGTTACACCCTGTTCGGCTTCGTCAACAACCGTCTGATCCGCCTCGAAGCACTCAACAACAGTGTGCCGACGCAAACCGTCAGCGCGCAGCACCTCACTGCCGAGCCAGTGCCGGTGAACAATCTGAATGAAGCCACTATGGAGGTTCAAGCATGACGGAATATAAACACTCGCTGGGCATGCTGGCGCTACTGGTCAGCAGTCCGCCGGACAAGCGAACGGTATTCGGCCGCGCCCTGGACCAACTGGTCCACGACGTAGAGGGACGTGGTGTCAGTGTTCTGGCCTCGGAAAGCCTCACCGATGCTGCATCGATCCTGCGTTCGGACCCGGCCATTCAATGCGTGCTCATCCGATGGGAAATGGACACCAGTGAAGGCCACGCCGACTGCACCAAATTGTTGGTCAAGCTGCGCGAGCGCAACACCCGGGTGCCGGTGTTCCTGATCAGCGACCGTACCACCGCGTCGACCATTCCGTTATTGGTCATGCAACACGCCGACGATTTCATCTGGCTGCCCGAGGACACCTCCCGTTTCCTCAGCGGGCGTATCCTGGCGGCCATCGAACGCTATCGCCAGGCCGCCCTGCCGCCGATGTTCGGTGCGCTGGTGAAGTTTGCCCGCAACTATGAATACTCGTGGCACACCCCAGGGCATGCCGGTGGTACAGCCTTCCTCAAAAGCACCGCAGGTCGGGCCTTCTACGAGTTCTTCGGCGAGAACCTGCTGCGTTCCGACCTGTCGATCTCGGTCGGCGAACTGGGGTCGCTGCTCGATCACAGCGGCCCGATCGGCCAGGGCGAACGTTATGCCGCCAAGGTCTTTGGCGCGCACCGCACGTATTACGTGACCAACGGCTCGTCTATGTCCAACCGTGTCATCCTCATGGCCAGCGTCACGCGCAACCAGATCGCCCTGTGCGACCGCAATTGCCACAAGTCCGCCGAGCATGCGATGACCCTGTCCGGGGCGATTCCGACCTATTTGGTGCCGACCCGCAACCGCTACGGCATCATCGGCCCGATCCTGCCRCAGACCCTGAGCGCCGAAGGCGTGAAAACCGCCATCGCCAACAACCCGCTGGTCAAGCCAGGCATCGACCCGACGCCGGTGCACGCGATTGTCACCAACTCCACCTACGACGGCCTGACCTACAACGTCACCCGCGTCGAAGAGCTGCTGGGCGAAAGTGTCGACCGTCTGCACTTCGACGAAGCCTGGTACGGTTATGCGCGCTTCAACCCGCTGTACAGCGGACGCCATGCCATGCACGGCAACCCGGCCGATCACGACAAGTCCAAGCCGACCGTGTTCGCCACCCAGTCGACCCACAAGTTGCTGGCCGCCCTGTCCCAGGCCTCGATGATCCATGTGCGCGACGGCCGTAACCCGATCGAACATGCGCGCTTCAACGAGTCGTACATGATGCACGCCTCGACCTCACCGAACTACGCGATCATGGCGTCCTGTGACGTCAGCTCGGCAATGATGGAAGCACCGAGCGGGCAGATCCTCACCACCGAATCAATCGAAGAAGCGATCAGCTTCCGCCAGGTTCTCTCGCGCATGCACAACGAGATGCTGAGCAAGGACGACTGGTTCTTCACCTGCTGGCAGCCGCCGACCGTACAGGTGGGCGCAGCGACCGTGCCGTTCCATGAAGTCGACCCGGCTACGCTTAAAACCGACCCGAACTGCTGGGTCCTGCACCCGAACGCGGTATGGCACGGCTTCGGCGACATCGAAGACGGCTACTGCATGCTCGACCCGATCAAGGTTTCGGTACTTGCCCCGGGCATGGGCGACGACGGCAACCTGCTCGCCAACGGCATCCCCGCCTGCGTAGTCACGGCGTACCTGGGTCGTCAGGGTATCGTGGTCGAGAAAACCACCGATTTCACCATCCTGTTCCTGTTCTCCATCGGCATCACCAAAGGCAAGTGGGGCACGCTGCTCAACGCCCTGCTCGACTTCAAGCGTGACTACGACGACAACGCCGAGCTCGAGCTGTGCCTGCCCGATCTGTACAACGCCAACCAGCATCGCTATGCCGGCATGGGCCTGAAGGATCTGGCCGACGAAATCTTCGCCGCCATGAAGAAACACAAGACCACCGCCAACATGTCCCAGGCCTTCGGCACCCTGCCAAAAGCCGAGTTCAGCCCGGTGGAGGCCTACGAAAAACTGGTGCGCAACGACATCGAACTGGTGACCCTCGACGAAGCTGCCGGGCGCCTTGCCGCGACCGGTATCGTGCCGTACCCACCAGGCATCCCGCTGCTCATGCCGGGTGAGAACGCAGGGCCTGCGGACGGTCCGTTGCTGGCGTATCTCAAGGCACTGGAAGCCTTCGACAAATCCTTCCCCGGCTTCACCCATGACACCCACGGGATCGAAGTCGAAGACGGGGTTTATCGGATGCTGGTACTGAAATAGGTCCAACCGATTCACCGCAACACCTGTGGGAGCGAGCCTGCTCGCGATAGCGTTTTTGCAGCCAACATCTCTGTGGCCTGACACTCCGCCATCGCGAGCAGGCTCGCTCCTACATTGCTTCGCATACCCATCAAATCCCTATGGGCAAACTCGATCACAGCGCTCTATGATTGATCCCCATGACCACCACCGCTGCGATCCGCTCACCCTGCCCGCCCGGCGCCTGCGACTGCGGGCGTGACCCGCTGCTGGAAACTCCGGGGGCGGACCTGCGCATTCTGTTTCTGACCCGCAACGAAGAAAAACGCCTGATCGAACGCCTGGAAAACCTGCAGAGCCTGAGCGATCTTGAGCACGTGAAACGGCGCATGTTCGAACAGTTGGGTATCCGCGTGGACATCGCCCCCGGCTTCAATGAAGTGCGCACCATGCGCGGCATCGGCATCCAGATTGGCGAACTGCCGGGGCTGTGCCGCAAGACCCGCGCCAACATACCCGCCGCCATTCGCCGAGCCATGGAAAAGCGCCCGGAGATTGCCTACGAACTGCTCAATGCCAACGACCTGTTGCGTGACGCCTGATGAAACCTCTTCTCGAATTCCCCCTCACCGACAAGATTCTCACCACGTACGCCCTGGCCATCGGTGCCGACCTGCAGGGCTACCGCAACCACATTTACCGGGTGCTGAATTTCCATGGTGCTCTCAGCGCTGCCGATGGCCTGCCCCCGGATGCCGTACAAATCGCGGCGGCGTTTCATGACCTGGGTATCTGGACCGATGACACCCTCGACTACCTGCCCCCGTCCATTGCTCTGGCCATCGAGTACCTCGACAGCCAGCAACGACCGGAACTGAAGGATGAAGTCAGCGCGTTGATACTTGAGCATCACAAGCTGCGCCGGTATCGCGGCGCTTACGCCGACAGTGTCGAACCCTTCCGCCAGGCCGATCTGGTGGATGTGTCCCTGGGACTGGTGCGTTTCGGCTTGCCCCGAAGCTTCATCAAAACCGTGCAGGCGACCTTTCCCGATCATGGCTTTCACTCGATGCTAATGAAGCTTTGCGCACGACAATTACTCCGCTCGCCGCTGCGGCCGTTGCCCATGTTTCGCTGGTGACACCCGTGTCCGTCCCTCTCTCTGACGGTGCCTTTAGCGCAAAGCCATTTCGCTGAAAAGCGCCTGAAACACTAACTTTCTGACCATCCATTACTGGATATTTCGTAATTCAAACCTACGCTCTCCGCGGGGGATACGAATTTCAACGACGGTTGGGGGCTCGTCTCGATGTACTCACGCTTGTACGCAGGAGCTCCACATGAATCGGACAACCTCATCCTCGATTTTCGCTATCCCCCTGTTGTTGTCTGCCATGGCGCTTCCCGGCCAGACCCTGGCCGCTGACAAGTCCCCCAACATTCTGGTGATCATGGGCGACGATGTCGGCTGGTCGAATATCGGCGTCTACAACCAGGGCATGATGGCCGGCAGAACCCCCAACCTTGATCAGCTGGCGAACGAAGGCATGCGTTTCACCGACTATTACGCCGAGGCCAGTTGCACCGCCGGGCGCGCCAACTTCATCACCGGCGAACTGCCGATTCGTACGGGAATGACCACCGTCGGCCAGGCCGGCTCGCCCGTGGGCATTCCCGCCGAAGCCGTCACCATCGCGACCACCCTCAAGGCCATGGGTTATGCCACCGGCCAGTTCGGCAAGAACCACTTGGGCGACCTCAACCAGTTCCTGCCCACCGTCCACGGTTTCGATGAATTCTTCGGCTACCTCTATCACCTCGACGCCATGGAAGACCCGGCGCACCCCAATTATCCGAAGGAACTGCTGGACTCGGTTGGCCCACGCAACATGGTCCACAGCTGGGCCTCCACTACCGATGACACGACCGTGATGCCGCGCTGGGGCAAGGTGGGCAAGCAGAAAATCGAGGACGCCGGCACGCTCTATCCGGAGCGGATGAAAACCGTCGACGAGGAGATTCGCGACAAGGCCTTCTCTTTCATCGACAAGGCCAAGCAGGACGACAAACCGTTCTTCGTCTGGCTCAACCCGACCCGCATGCACATCGTCACGCACCTGTCCGACAAGTACGAAGCCATGCGCAACTCGCAGAATGGCTGGTCAGAACAGGAAGCCGGCATGGCGCAGCTCGATGACATCGTTGGCGACGTCCTGGCGAAGCTGAAAAAAGACGGCATGGACGACAACACCATCGTGATTTTCACCACCGACAACGGTGCGGAAAACTTCACCTGGCCCGATGGCGGCACGACGCCGTTCGCCATGGGTAAAGGCACGGTCATGGAAGGTGGCTTCCGGGCGCCGGCGATCATTCGCTGGCCGGGCAAGGTGCCGGCCAACCAGATCGCCAACGGCATCATGTCCGGCATGGACTGGTTCCCGACTCTGGTCGCGGCGGCGGGTAACCCGAACATCGCGGCGGAGCTGCTCAAGGGCAAAAAATTGGGCGACACCACCTACAAAGTTCACCTGGACGGCTATGATCAAACTCCAATGATCACCGGAAAAGGTCCGTCGAACCGGCATGAAGTCTTCTACTTTGGAGAGAGCGCCTTGGGTGCAGTGCGCATAGACGACTACAAATATCGCTTCATTGACCAACCGGGTGGCTGGTTGGGGGCTAAAGTTGCTGTGGACGTGCCGATCCTGACCAATCTTCGACTCGACCCGTTCGAGCGCATGGGCTGGCCGGAAAATCAGGCCGCGCAGGGTTCGCAACAATACTTCGACTGGTTCAAGTTCCAATTCTGGCGTTTCGTGTTCGTCCAGCAGCAGGTGGCCAAACTGGCAGAAACAGCGATCGAGTTCCCGCCGATGCAAAAAGGCGCGAGTTTCAACCTCGACTCTGTTAAAGCCAAGRTCGCCGCGGCCAGGGCAGAGATGGCCAAGTAACAGCCGAATCCACGGGTGGCTGGTGCAGTCCACCCGTATTCGAAAAGGACAATTGCTGAGGGATTTCAATGCCGACAAAAACCGCTACCCTGCCCGCCTCTGCGCTACTTGCCCTGTGCTGCCAACAAGCCTGGGCCGGCGGCATCATGCTCTATGAAATCGGCACTGATAACGCCGGCCTGGCCAACGCCGGTGCCGCCGCCCGTGCACAAGGCCCCTCGACCATCGCCAGCAACCCCGCGGGCATGAGCTACCTGCCGGGCACGCAAATCACCGCCGGCTTGCAGGTTCTGTATGGCGACCTGAGCTTCGACCGCGACTCCGGCACCAACACCCCGGGCAGCGGCAGTGGCAATGCCCTCGATCCGATTCCCGGTGGCAGCTTCTTCATCAGCCATGAACTGGACGAGCACTGGAGCGTCGGTTTCGGCCAGTACGGTGACTTCGGGCTGGCGGTCAACTACGACAACGATTGGTCCGGCCGCTACTTCGCACAGAACTCCAGCCTGCTCGGCCTGTCGCTGGTACCGAGCGTGGCTTATCGCTTCAACGAGCAGTGGTCGGTCGGCCTGGGCATCAAGGCCATGTACGGCATGTTGAAGGCAGACACCGCCATCGACCGCTCCCCTTTCGGCTTCACTGACCGCTCTGACGGCCAATTCAAGTACAGGGACAACACCTGGGGCTATGGCGCCAACGTCGGCGTGATCTACGCCCCGCAACCCGGCACGCGCATCGGCCTGACCTACACCAGCCAGGTCGACCTGGACTTCGAGGACCGGCTCGATGTGAAGGGCGACGGACGTCTGCTCGAGCGCGTCAACAACACCAACACCGAACTCGACATGAAGGTGCCGCAAACCGTCACCCTGAGCCTGTTCCAGCAACTGGACCGGCAATGGGCGCTGCTGGCCTCGGCCAACTGGCAGGACTGGTCCGAGTTCGGCGACATCGCCGTAGAGGTCGACACCACGGCCTTTGGTGCGCAATCGACAACGGTCGACGCCGGCTTCAAGGACACCTGGCACCTTTCCCTTGGCGCGCAATACCAGGCCACCGAGCAGTGGTTGTGGAACTTCGGCGTGGCCTACGACAGCAGTGCCGTCTCGGACAGCAACCGTAGCGTGGTCGTGCCGATGAGCGAATCCTGGCGCATTGCCACAGGAGCCACCTATGCCCTGAACAAGGACACCGATGTCAACGTCAGCTGGGCCATGGTCTGGATCGGCGACATGCCGGTGGACCAGGCCAAATCCGTATCGGGCAATCGAGTTTCCGGTGAATTCGACAATGCCTGGATTCAAGCCTTGACCGGGAATATGACCTGGCGATTCTGATGTTTTGTAAACGAAAGAACGACGATTTCACCCAAGGAGTAAACACCACTATGAATCTGTCCCGAAACCTGCTTGTCGGCGCCGCGCTGGCCAGTCTGTTGCTAGGCGGTTGCACCTCGAAAGTGACGGAGAAGGAGCAATACTCTGGCTTCCTGTCCAACTACAACAACCTGCAGGAAGTCCAAACGCAGAGCGGCGGAACCGCGATGCGCTGGGTCAGCCCTTCGTGGAACCCGAATGCTTATGACACTGTGGTGTTCAACAAACTGGAGCTTTACCCGGCCCCCAAACCCAATGAGCGGGTCAACCAGCAGACGCTGACCGACATTCAGAACTACATGACCAGCAAGGCCAAGGCCTCGCTGGGTCAGAAGTACCGTGTAGTACCCACTTCCTCATCCGCCCCGGCGGGTTCCCGGCCCCTGATCATGCGGGCGGCGATTACCGGGGTGAACGCCGAAAACGAAGGCATGAAGTGGTATGAAGTGGTACCCGTTGCGGCCGTTGTCGGGGCAACTCAGGCCGCCACCGGTCACCGCGACCAGGACACCACCCTGTTCATCGAAGCCGAGTTCGTTGACGCCAAGAGCAACCAGACCGTGGCCAAAGTGGTGCGCAAGGTGTTTGGCACCGCCCTGGAAAACGAAAGCCAGAAGATTACCGCCAAGGACTTCAAGGCAGCGATCGACAAACTGGGCACCGACTTCCAGGCGTTCCTCAAGTAACACCCGCCCAGGTGGCAAGGGAGCTTGTTCCCTCGCCACCTGGGCTTCCCTCCCTGACCGAACCCTTCACTTTCTCTTCCCGACTCGCCGACGCCTTGCGACGGTGATTGCCAGTTGCTCGGCATTCTTGTGGAAAAACAGCTCGTCAGCGATACCATCCGGCGCGCGGACCAGGGCCACCGGACGACCCAGGAGGCTGCGGGGTGACGCCCGATTTCAGTGCTGATCAGACGCTGGTTCTCTTTTGCAGGGGGGGTTATCCAGTCAGGCAACGATAGACCTCGCAGGTGAATGTGCCGGCACCGTTGGGCTGACGCGCCTTCGCGAGCGCGGATTTGTCCGGTGTGTTTAGCTAAGATTCATGGGTGGTGAACCTTATTCCCGGATACCCGGTCGATACCTGCAACCCGACCCGGTTTGCCACCGCCCCCGTACGCGAGGTGACAACTGGCTTGCTTCATTCACTGGAGAACGCCCCCGTGATTTCAACCCTGTACATCGCCAGACTCAAAGCATGGGGTGCCCATGGTTTTACGGCCACTGGCGTGGTCACCGCTTTCCTGGCCACCCTGTCCCTGCTGGATAACCAACCGACCCATTGCCTGCTGTGGCTGGGTGTCGCCCTGATCGTCGACGGGCTGGACGGTGCGCTGGCACGCAAGGTCAACGTGCAGTCAGTGCTGCCGAGCTTCGATGGCTCGATTCTCGACCTGGTGATCGATTACCTGACCTATGTGTTTATCCCGGCGCTGTTCATCTATCGCTACATCCCGTTGCCGGACTACACCTTGTTGTTGACCGTGTCGCTGATTCTGGTGTCGTCGCTGTTCTGTTTCTGCAACGTCAACATGAAGAGCAAGGACAACTACTTCCAGGGCTTCCCCGCCGCCTGGAACGTGGTTGCCCTGTGCCTGTACATCATCGCCCCGTCACCGTGGATCACCTTCGTTACAGTCATTGGCCTGGCCCTGCTGACCGTGAGCCGGATGAAATTCCTGCACCCGTTTCGCGTGCGCCGCTTCATGCCGATCAACATTGCGGTGACGGCCATCTGGTTGCTGTGCAGTTTGTCGCTGGTGCTCAACCATCCGTTGATCAACCCGTTGGTGATGGGGCTGTGGTTGCTGATGTCGGCGTACTTCCTGGGCATCTGCCTGTGGCGCACGGCGCTGGAGTGGTTCGATGAATCGAGGCACAAGTAGCCATGGCGGTCCATATCGTTCAACTCGGATCACCCCGCCGCCCCGACGAAGGTTTGCGCCTGGGCACGGTACGCCGCCCTCCCCGTGGCGTACCGAAAGCCGAATTCGCCCGTCGGGATTTTTATGATGTCTGGCAGCCATTGCTGTCACCCAGCGCGGAGCTGGTGGCCGAGGCCAAGGCTGCGCAAGATGCCAGGGCCTGGGAGGTGTTCCGGCGCAAGTTCAAGGCCGAGATGAGCCAGCCTGCTGCCAGTCAGATGCTCGACCTGCTGGCCGCGTTGTCCCACCGGACGTCCCTGGCCGTGGGCTGTTATTGCGAGGATGAAGTGCATTGTCATCGGTCGGTGTTGCGCGAGTTGCTGGAGGCGCGTGGTGCCGTAGTGATTTAGATACCATTGACCACCACAGTCCACCCTGTGGGAGCGAGCTTGCTCCCACAGGGTTTTGCATTGCTTTCGCTCACCGCCGCGTGATCACCACTTCCAGGTATTCACTCGCACCACCAGCGACTTGTCGCCTGCCCGGTTCATCCGGTTGATCAACTCGGTCAGGTCCGTTTCCAGAGCCACGGCGCCGTCCGGTGGCAGCGCCGACGATTTGCAGGCAGTCAGATCAATAGGTGTACTCATGGAAACGGTCTC
Organism: Pseudomonas sp. P4_C1; assembly: GCF_056402155.1. Taxonomy (NCBI): domain Bacteria; kingdom Pseudomonadati; phylum Pseudomonadota; class Gammaproteobacteria; order Pseudomonadales; family Pseudomonadaceae; genus Pseudomonas; species Pseudomonas sp. P4_C1. The sequence continues at coordinate 31,779 of NZ_JBFUHY010000030.1, read as the reverse complement.
TGGGGTGAAACACGAATCGGGTCCGGCCGCGGTTACTCCGCCGTTGTCGGGTCGATAATGTTCATGACCTGGGAAATGCGATTGGCGGGAAACCCGCTCACCCGGGCGTGCTCCCTGATCTGCTCCTCGCTCGGCGAGATGTACACGCAATAGAGCTTGTCACCGGTGACATAACTCTGCAGCCACTGCACCTCTGGCAACTCACGCAACGCCCGGCAGGACTTTTGCGAAGCGGCTTTCAAATCCCTTTCCGATAATGCTCCGGCGCCCTGGATCTCGCGTTCAATGACGAACTTCGGCATGGCAACCTCTCTTTTCTTGTTCTGGATGGCAGGGCGGCACTCACCCTGTGGGCAAACTATCGCCCTCACCGGCGTTGGCGTCCTGTCCGATCGTCGCCCAACCCTGCCCGATCGTCCGGAGATTCCACGTTGCGCGCAGGCGCGTTCACAATCAGGAACCTCCCACGGGGAAACCCCAATGGACGCTCTGTCACAGACCCTGCGCGTCGTGCACCTGGTCGGCGCGATCTTTATCAACGCCCGGTTCACCGCGCCCTGGTGCTACCAGTCGCCCAGCGCCGACACCGCCGCGCCGTTTCTGGAGCCCGATGCGGAACGGGTGGTGATCTTTCACCTGATCACCGAGGGCGAGTGCTACGTGGAGTTGGGCGATGACCCGCCGCTGCTGCTGAGTGCGGGCGACGTGGTGATCTTCCCCCAGGGCGATGCCCATCGCATGTGCTCACATCCCGGATTGCCCCCGGCCACGGGTGCGCGACTGGATGCGGTGCTGGCGCGCCGCCCTCGCCAATTGAGCTATGGCGGGGGTGGCGCGGTCACCCGGTTGGTGTGCGGTTACCTGGCCTGCGACACACGCCTGGCGGGCATGTTGCTCAAAGGCTTGCCGGCCGTGGTGCAAGTCAATGTGCGCGGTTCGAATGCCGGTATCTGGCTGGAATCCTCGGTGCGCTATGCCCTCGCCGAAGCCCGCTCGCCTCGCCCCGGCGGCGAAGGGGTATTGGCCAAACTGGCCGAAGTGCTGTTCATCGAAGTGCTGCGCCTGTACATGAACGAACAGGGTGAAGGTCGCACCGGCTGGCTGGCCGGCGTGCGCGACCGCATCGTCGGCGCCGCCCTCAACGCCTTGCACAAAAAACCCTGCCACGCCTGGACCCTGGACGAACTGGCGCGCACCGCCAGCACCTCAAGATCGGTGTTGGCCGAACGCTTCCAGCAACTGGTAGGGGTGTCGCCAATGCAGTACCTGACGCAATGGCGGATGTTGCTCGCCGCCAACTTGTTACGCAGCAGCAACAGCTCATTGACGCGCATCGCCGAAGAAGTGGGATACCAGACCGATACCGCCTTCAGCCGCGCCTTTCGTCGCGAGTACGGTGCGCCACCGGCGGCGTGGCGGCGCGGTCAGGAGAGAAAAAACATGGCCCACGAGGCAAGACCTGTGAGCCACTGATCGAGCGGATTACGCTGCTGGCGCGCCGGCCTTGGCCTCCTCCAGCAACTGCTGAATCATCTTCTCCTGCGTGTCGTAGCTGCCTTCACCGAAGTGGGTGTAACGCACCTGCCCCTTGGCATCGATCAGGTAGTGCGCCGGCCAGTACTGGTTGTCGAAGTTGCGCCAGATCGCGTAGTTGTTGTCGATCGCCACCGGGTAGGTGATGCCGTATTCCTTCACCTTGGCCCTGACGTTGTCGATGATGCGTTCAAAGCCGTATTCGGGTGTGTGCACGCCGATCACCACCAGTCCGTCCTTTTCGTATTTCTTCGCCCAGTCCTTCACGTACGGCAGGGTGTGCCTGCAGTTGATGCAGTCGAAGGTCCAGAAGTCCACCAGCACCACTTTGCCTTTCAGGGCTTCGTTGGTCAGTGCGGGCGAGTTGAGCCAGTCCACCGCACCGGACAGCGACGGCATGACGCCTTGGGCGTTGTCCATGGTGCTGTCGGCCTTGACCTTGCTGACCAGGTAATCGACGACTTTCGGCACGGTTTCCAGCACACCTTTCTCTACGCCGCTGACACCTTCCGATGAAGTGTTGGCCAGCAACAGGTCGTTGGCCCCTGTTGCAATCACCGCTGCTCCGGCCAGCACCGCAACCCCGGCGCCTCGGCGCAACCAGCCCGTAACCGGAATCGACGGTTTCAAGCGATTGACCAGGCCGCGACCGGCAAAGATCAGGGTGCCCAGGGACAGCGCACTGCCGGCACCATAGGCCACCAACAACAGACTGGTGCCGGCGTTCGCGCCCTGCAGCATGGCGCTGGTCAGAATCACCCCGAGGATCGGCCCGGCGCACGGTGCCCAGAGCAGCCCGGTAGCGACACCGATCATGATCGAAGCCAGCGGACCGGACATTTTGCGCGAGTTCGGGTCGATGCGATTACCCAGCAACACGAAGGGACGGGCCAGCCAGTCGCCGACCCGCGCGGAAATCAGCGACAGGGCGAACAGCACCATCACCACCAGCGCTACGTGGCGGCCGGTGTTGCTGGCCTGAATCACCCACTCACTGCTGACCACGGCCAGGCTGGAGACCAGGGCAAAGGTCAGGACCATGCCGCCGAGGGTAAGCAGGATCGAGGAGCGTGTGCGGTCGGCCCCGGCAAACAGGAATGGCACGACCGGCAGGATGCACGGGCTGAGGACGGTCAATATGCCGCCCAGGAAAGCGATGAGTAACATGGGATCACCTAATTCAGGTTAGAGGGCGACACATCACCACTGTAGGAGCGAGCCTGCTCGCGATAGCGTCCGGTCAGGCGACACATCGTTGACTGAACCATCGCCATCGCGAGCAAGCTCGCTCCCACAGTGGATTGGGGGGTGTTCTCAAGCCGTCTGCTCATCCAGCAACTGCCCCTGAGGCGTGCGGCTGGCACCGTTCTCGGCGAGCATCTGCCCTTGCGGCGTACGGCTGGAGCCGTCCTGCGCAAGGAAGCCATGGGTGCCCTTCTCTGCCACCGGCGTGAGTTGGAAGCAGGTGTTGCTGGCGCAGGTGCTTTGCTCGACAGCGGCGTTGGCATGGGCTGCCGCGCCGGCGACGGAAAAGGCGATGGCGGTCAAAAAGCGGGAAACGTTGTTCATGATGTCCTTCCTGTTTCAAATGGTTTGGGCGATCGTTGGTCGCAACACTCAGTTTTGCGAGTTGCAGTTGTCGGCGAATTTTCGGTAATCCAGCACCTGGGATTTCGACTGAGCGTCGAGGTAGGTCAGCCGCGCATTTACCACCCCGCAGGAAGGCGTAGCGTCTTCGGTCAGCGACACCACTTTCCTGATGTCAAGTTGGGTGCCGTAGGTGTAGGTTTTCGGAGCGACATCGGCTTCGGCACGGGCCGACAGGGTGCAGATGTTCAGGGCGGCAAACAGGCAGGCGGCGTAGATGGCCTTGGTGTTCATGGCGAGTTCCTCAGGGTTTCAACAGGTCGATCGTTGGTTGATCCGAGGCGGTCTGGTTTGCCTCGATGGAACCTATTAAAAGCTTGCGAGGTATCTCGTCTGTGTCGGGAAYCGGCGTGAATCAATCGCTGCGTATCAGAACCGGGCGCAGATACAGAGCCATACAAAACCGCTGAAAATCGGCTTTTTTGCCTTCGTGTGTATCCTCAGGCAAGCCAGATACACTGCAATACAAAGGGCGGCAGGCGAGCCCGCCCAGGCTCGATAGACTGTGTGGCATTCCCCATTTATCAGAGGTTTGGCCCAATGGATCACGTTGATCACATCCTCATCGTTGACGATGACCGCGAAATCCGCGAGCTGGTAGGCAACTACCTGAAGAAGAACGGCCTGCGCACCACGGTCGTGGCGGATGGACGGCAGATGCGCGCCTTTCTGGAAACCACCCCGGTGGACCTGATCGTGCTCGACATCATGATGCCGGGGGACGATGGCCTGTTGCTCTGCCGCGAATTGCGCGCCGGCAAACACAAGGCCACGCCGGTGCTGATGCTCACCGCCCGCAACGATGAAACCGATCGCATCCTCGGCCTGGAAATGGGCGCCGACGACTACCTGGTCAAGCCATTCGCCGCCCGTGAACTGCTGGCGCGGATCAACGCGGTGCTGCGGCGCACCCGCATGCTGCCGCCGAACCTGGTGGTGACCGAAGCCGGCCGCCTGCTGGCCTTTGGGCGATGGCGCCTGGACACCTCGGCCCGTCACCTGCTCGACGAAGACGGCACCATGGTCGCCCTGAGCGGTGCCGAATATCGATTGCTGCGGGTGTTTCTCGACCATCCGCAACGAGTGCTCAACCGTGATCAGTTGCTGAACCTGACCCAAGGCCGCGACGCCGACCTGTTCGACCGCTCCATCGATCTGCTGGTCAGTCGCCTGCGCCAGCGCCTGCTCGACGACGCCCGCGAACCGGCCTACATCAAGACCGTGCGCAGCGAAGGCTATGTGTTTTCCCTGCCGGTGGAAATCCTGGGCGATCAATCATGACGCAGGCGCTGCATTGGCCGCGGTCCCTGGCCTCGCGGCTGTCGCTGATTTTCCTGATCGGCCTGATCCTCGCCCAGGCGTTGTCCTTTGGCGCGCAGTATTACGAGCGCTACGAGTCCTCGAAAAACACCATGCTCGGCAACCTGGAAACCGACGTATCCACCTCCGTTGCCATTCTCGACCGCTTGCCCGCCGATGAGCGAGCCGCTTGGCTCAAACAACTGGAACGGCGCAATTACAGTTACATGCTCAATGAGGGTTCGCCGGGCACGCCCATACGCACCGACATGCCCGATGCGCCCATTGCCATCGCCTCGATCAAGGACGCCATCGGCCATGACTACCCGATGACCTTTACCGACATCCCCGGCCCGAGCAAACACTTTCAAGTGCACCTGAAACTCGCCGATGGCAGCCCGCTGACCATCGACGTCCGCCCGGCGATGGTCCCGTTGTCGCCCTGGCTGCCCATCGTGCTGCTCGGGCAACTGGCGCTGATGCTTGCCTGTTCCTGGCTGGCGGTCAGGATCGCCATCCGCCCCCTCACCCGCCTGGCCGGTGCCGTCGAAACCCTGGACCCCAATGCCCATCCCGTACTCCTGGACGAAAAGGGCCCGACCGAAGTCGCCCACGCCGCCAAGGCCTTCAACTCGATGCAGGCACGCATCGCGGCGTACCTGAAGGAACGCATGCAGTTGCTCGCGGCGATTTCCCACGACCTGCAAACCCCGATCACCCGCATGAAACTACGCGCCGAGTTCATGGACGACTCCAGCGAAAAAGACAAACTGTTGAACGACCTGCGCGAGATGGAACACCTGGTCCGCGAAGGCGTCGCCTACGCCCGCAGCATCCACGGCGCCACCGAAGAAAGCCGCCGCATCGACCTCGACTCGTTCCTCGACAGCCTGGTGTTCGACTACCAGGACATGGGCAAGGACGTGCAGCTCGAAGGCAAAAGCGCCACCGTCATCGACACCCGCCCCCACGCCTTGCGCCGGGTGCTGGTCAACCTGACGGACAACGCATTGAAGTTTGCCGGTGCTGCCGAGTTGCAAGTGGAAAAACAGGCCGATGGCAACCTGTCGATCAAGATCCTCGACCGCGGCCCGGGCATCGCTGAAGAAGAACTCAAGCAAGTGATGGAACCGTTCTATCGCGTGGAAAATTCCCGCAACCGCAGCACCGGCGGCACCGGGCTGGGACTGGCGATCGCCCAGCAATTGGCGGTCGCGATTGGAGGGTCGTTGACCTTGAGCAATCGTGAGGGTGGCGGGTTGTGTGCGGAGTTGAGATTGCCGGTGTAGCAAGCTTCGGTTCAGGGGTGAGGAATACCGGACCCGCCGTAAAAGAATGGTCGGCTGGCAGGCCGTCATCGCGAGCAAGCTCGCTCCCACAGGGGATTGGGTGCACCTTTGAGAAATTGGTCGGCTGACAGGCCGTCTTCGCGGGCAAGTCGGACGCCGCACCGCCGCTCCCACAGAAGAGCAAAGGCAAAGCGGCGTACACCCACGCCCTTCACCACTCAACAGGCCGAGCGTTAGCTCGCCTGCAGCTTTTGATCTTGATCCACCCGCCCCCTCGGAAGGCTGAGCGGAGGTGTTTATCCGGGGACGGGCGCGCAGCGCCGTTCGACGCAGTCGAACTCATTGCATGTAGGTCGAAGCGAAGCCGACCGGAGGGCAATGCCCCCGGATGAATGCCGGAGCGAAGGAACCCCGAGCCTAAGCGAGGGGCCGTACGTAAGGGGCGAGACTTTTTGGTTCCTTTTGTGTCGTTTGACAAAAGGGACTCGCCGTCAGGGCGAAACCGCCAGTCGCCGTTACCGCAGGAATGGATATGTACCCAGTCAGCCAAGAACCTGGTCGGCCCGAAGGCCGCCAAGGTCAAAGAATGTCAAAGAAAATCAAACAACCCCAACAACCCCCTCCTCATGCATCTGCCGCAACAACCTCAGACCACCCTCGAAAAACTCCGATGAACCAACCTGCCCCGCCTCGACCGCCAATCCTTGCAACTGTTCACGCCCGGTCACTTCGGGAAACTCGTCAATTCTCTGCAACAACCGCCACGCCAACGGACTCAGTTCGGAAAACCTCACACTCCAGTYCTCCGCTCGCCGCACCAGCAGCAATGTCGGCTGATCAGGCAAAGCGTCCGGCTGATGATCCGGCCCCACCTGTTGCACCGGCCAGGCATACGCCAACGGCCAGGCAAGCGCCGACACCTGCAACGGCCGCTCCAGCAGCAACGCAGCATCACCGGCAACCAGAGGCTCGGCGTCGGACTGTTGCAAGGCCATTTCCACCCACTCGTAATGCGCCAGCTCCACCATGAACGGTGGCCACGGCCCATCGCTCAACGCTTGAGGCTCAGTCGCGAGAAATTCGACAAACTCCTGGGCGATCTCGCCAAACTTCGGCGTGCGGGCGCGGTAGTCCCGCAGAAAAATCCGCACCAGCGAATGCCAGTGCTCATCGCCCAGAATTTTCACCAGAACCGGAAAGGTGCCACTGAGCAGCGAAGACAGGTTGGCAAACACCAGATCGCGGTAAACCTGTGCCCGCGCCGGGTCCATTTCGGTGGGTGGCGCGTTGTGTTCAGGGTCGCGCAGGTACAGGCCCATGGTGGTTTGTTGATGCAAAAGACTCGACTTATCCACGGTTCACGCCCTCCTGCTGCAGGTAGCGAATGGTCTGCAACTCCGCCACCAGTTCGGCGAATGCCGGAAAATTGAAATCGCGCTCCAGCAAGGTTGGCCGAGCACCGAACCGGGCATACGCCTGGGCCAGCAACGACCACACCGCCGGCTTCACCGAAGCGCCATGGGTGTCGATTTTCAAGGTATCGGACTCGTCGAAATGCCCGGCGATATGCATCGCCACCACCCGGCCCGCATCGATGCCCGCGAGAAACGCCTGCGGATCGAAACCGTGGTTGATCGAGTTGACGTAGACATTGTTGACGTCCAGCAGCAGGTCGCAATCAGCCTCGCGCAACACCGCATTGGTGAACGTCACCTCGTCCATGTCCTGTTGGGGCGCGGCGTAGTAGGAGACGTTTTCCACCGCCAGACGCCGGCCAAGGATGTCCTGGGCCTGACGAATACGCGCGGCGACGTGGTGCACCGCCTCTTCGGTAAACGGCAGCGGCAACAGGTCGTACAGGTGGCCGTCATCGCTGCAATAGCTCAAATGTTCGCTGTACAGCGGCACGTTGTAGTGATCGAGAAAACCCCGGACTTCCTGCAAAAACCCGACGTCCAGCGGCGACGGCCCGCCCAGGGACAGGGACAGGCCGTGACAGGACAACGGATAACGCTCGGCCAGCGCCCGCAGCGCCGCACCATGGGCACCGCCGATGCCGATCCAGTTCTCCGGCGCGACTTCCAGAAAGTCGAAATGTCCGGCCGGGGCCGCTTGCAGTTCTTTGAGCAAACCGCGACGCAGGCCAAGCCCTGCGCTGGCCCTGGCTACGGGGGCAATGGATGTCTGCATGGTGTCGATCTCGCGTGTGTCCAGGATTGCGGGCAGGTGCCCGCCTTGAGACACAGTTAATCGAAGGGGTGTATCGGGACTGTGTTCGGCTGGAGCCTGAAGTTGCGCGGGACTGTATCGAAAGGCGGGTGAGATACAGTGAGATACATGCGATACCGACGGCCACCGCTGAATACTGTGGGAGCGGGCTTGCCCGCGATGGCGGTGTGCCTGATGGTGCGGATGTTGGATCTGCCGGCCTCATCGCGGGCAAGCCCGCTCCCACAGGGTTCGGTGTCGAAACAGAAAATCCAGCCACAAGGGGCTTTCGTCGCGCCAGACCCCGCAGTACAAGGCCCGAACTAGACTCAACGCACACAGGACCCGCTTGGTGCCCTGCACATTCCCACGACCACCGCCCAGCGGCGAACACCTCGCCAGACACTGCCCCTGGACCGTGATCCTGTTGAAGGAGCACAGATGATGGACGAGGCCAGACTCAACGATTTCATGGGCAAACTGGTAAATGACATGGGCGGCGCGGCGATGCTCGCCAACGTCATCCTCGGCGAAGAGCTCGGCCTGTACCGGGCGATGGCCGACTGCCAGCCGATCACCCCCGAAACCCTTGCCGGGAAAACCGGCTGCAACACCCGCCTGCTGCGCGAATGGCTCAGCGCCCACGCCGCCTCCGGCTACATGGAACACCATGACGGCCAGTTCCGCCTGCCCGAAGAGCAAGCCATGGCTTTGGCAAACGAAGACTCACCGGTCTATGTGGCGGGCGGGATCAGCGTGGTCGCGTCGTTTTTCCACGACAAGGACAAGCTGGTCAACGCCATGCGCGGCAACGGTGCCCTGCCCTGGGGCGATCACCATCCGTGCATGTTCAGCGGCACCGAACGCTTCTTCCGCCCCGGCTACAAAGCCCATTTGGTCGCCGAATGGTTGCCGGCCCTCGACGGTGTGGTGGCCAAACTGGAAGCCGGGGCCAAAGTGGCGGACATCGGCTGCGGCCATGGCGCCTCCACGGTGATCATGGCCCAGGCCTTTCCTGATTCGCGCTTCGTCGGTTTCGACTACCACGCGCCCTCCGTTACCGTCGCCACCCAACGCGCCGAAGAAGGCGGTGTGTCCGGTCGTGCCCGGTTCTTCCAGGGCACGGCCAAAAGCTACCCCGGCAGTGACTATGACCTGATCTGCTACTTCGACTGCCTGCACGACATGGGCGACCCGGTGGGTGCGGCCAAACATGCCTATGAGTCATTGAAGGACGACGGCACCGTGTTGCTGGTCGAGCCCTACGCCAACGATCTGCTCGACGACAACGTCAACCCGGTCGGACGCCTGTTCTACGCGGCCTCGACCTTCATCTGCACGCCCAACTCGCTGTCCCAGGAAGTCGGCCTCGGCCTCGGCGCCCAGGCCGGTGAAGCACGGTTGCGCAAGGTGTTCAGCGAGGCTGGATTCACCCGTTTTCGCCGCGCCACGGAAACGCCGTTCAACCTGATACTGGAGGCGCGTAAATAGTCCCCGCCGCCATCTGTAGGAGCGAGCTTGCTCCGGGCGGCGTTCCGATGAGGGTGTGTCAGCTATATTGATGTCGACTGACACTCCATCGCGAGCAGGCTCACTCCTACAGGTTTCCCGACATGCTTGACCGCCGGATCCATGAACAGCTCGATCGCCTCCATCAGCTCATGGCCGACGCGCCGTTTGCCGTGCTGACCGGGGCCGGTATCAGCACGCCATCGGGCATTCCGGATTATCGCGACAACCAGGGCGTGCGGCGTGGCAGGCAGCCGATGATGTATCAGGAATTTCTCTCGGCCCCGGAGTCCCGGCGACGCTATTGGGCGCGGGCGATGCTCGGCTGGCCACGGGTGCGTCTGGCGCAGCCGAACGTGGCCCACGACACCCTGGCCCGTTTGCAAGGCACGGGGCAGATCAGCGGGTTGATCACCCAGAACGTCGACACCCTGCACGACCAGGCCGGCAGCAATGACGTGATCGAGCTCCACGGCAGTCTGCACCGGGTTTTGTGCCTGGATTGCGGTCGGCGCAGCGAGCGCGATTCGATCCAGCACCTGATGGAAACACAGAACCCGTACCTGGCCGGTGTCGACGCGGTACAGGCGCCGGACGGCGACACCTTACTCGACCCGGCCTTCGAGGCACGCTTCCAGGTCCCCCGCTGCCCGCATTGCGCCGGGGAACGGATGAAGCCGGATGTGGTGTTCTTTGGCGAGAACGTCGCGCAGGCCACGGCGGCCAAGGCGATGGCAGCCGTTGAACAGGCTGCCGGGTTGTTGGTACTCGGGTCTTCGTTGATGGCCTATTCGGCATTTCGTTTGTGCCGGGCGGTGGCGGATCAGGGCAAGCCGTTGATCGCGATCAACCTGGGCAAGACCCGGGCGGATGAGATGCTGGATTTGAAGATCGAGGGGGCGTGCGAGCGGTTGTTGCCATTGCTGGCCGAACGCTTTGCCCCCTGAAGAAAACACCATCCCTGTGGGAGCGGGCTTGCCCGCGATGGCGGTGGATCTGTCGATAAATATGCTGGATGTGCCGGCCCTATCGCGGGCAAGCCCGCTCCCACAGGGACTGTGATCAGTACAGAGGATTGTGATCAGCTCATGGCAACTCGTTGCCCAAGGTTTTCCTCTTTGAGCACATCAAACAACGCCTGCGCCGCCGCCGACAGCTCTCCCCCGGGCAACGTCAACACCCCAAGCGCCCGCTCCACCACCGGATCGCGCAAGGTAATGCAACGCGCGCCCAGCTCACGCATCTGCCCGGCACACAAGGCCGGCACCGCGCTCACGCCCAGGCCACTGGCAACCATGCGCCCGACCGTCGCCAGTTGATGGCTTTCAAACTCCACCGGCAGTTTCATGCCCCGGGCCTGCAAATGCTCTTCAAGCATGACCCGCACCGTGGACGGTCGCTGCAAGGTAATGAACGGTTCCTTGAGCAGGGTTTGCCAGTCGATGTCATCGAGTTCGGCCAGTGTCGAATCCCGGGGCACCACTGCAACGAATCGGTCGATGTACAACGGCGTGAATTGCAGCGACGAACTCATGGTCGGCTCGAACGCCACCCCCAGTTCAACCTGGCGGTCACGGACCATTTCCAGCACCTGCTCGTTGATCACGTCATTGACCGTCACGTTGACGTTCGGATAACGGGCGCGGAACGTCTTGAGGATCGGCGGCAGCAGGTTGCCGGCGAACGATGGCATCGCCGCCAGGGTCACGCGACCGCGCTGCAGGGTGAAGCGTTGGCGCATTTCATCCTCGACATTGTCCCAGTCGGCGATCAACCGGCGCGCGAGCGGCAGCAGGGATTCGCCTTCGGCGGTGAGTGCCACGTTACGCGTGTTGCGGGTGAACAAGCGCCCGCCCAGGCCTTCCTCCAGCGCCTTGATGGTCAGGCTCAGGGCCGATTGCGACAAGTGCAGGCGCTCGCAGGCCACGGCAAAGCTCAGGCTCTGGGCCACCGCCAGAAAGGCGCGGATCTGCTTGACGGTCATGGGGCAATGCTCCAGTTGTAAGCTACAGGTTCTAAGCTGAAAAGGACGGGGCAGCACATTATTGAGCTTTATCAATCAATCCGCTCTAAAAAACAACTTAACAAATGAATCTTGCAGCGAGACACTCCCTCCCATTCGGCTAGCCAGCCGCCCACAAAGAATAAAAGAGGTGCATATGGCAGGTTTCGACAAGCGCGTGAGTTCCTACGAGGAAGCCCTGGCAGGTCTTGAAGACGGCATGACCGTGATCGCTGGCGGCTTCGGCCTGTGCGGCATCCCGGAAAACCTGATCAACGAGATCAAGCGCAAAGGTACTCGCGACCTCACCGTGGTTTCCAACAACTGCGGCGTCGACGGTTTCGGCCTCGGCGTACTGCTGACCGACCGCCAGATCAGCAAAGTGGTGGCGTCCTACGTCGGCGAAAACAAGCTGTTCGAAGAGCAACTGCTCAAAGGCGAAATCGAAGTCATCCTGACCCCGCAAGGCACCCTCGCTGAAAAAATGCGCGCAGGCGGTGCCGGCATTCCGGCCTTCTTCACCGCTACCGGCGTTGGCACGCCTGTCGCCGATGGCAAGGAAGTCCGCGAATTCCATGGCCGCAAGTACCTGATGGAAGAATCCATCACCGGCGACTTCGCCATCGTCAAAGGCTGGAAAGCCGACCATTTCGGTAACGTGATCTATCGCCACACGGCCCAGAACTTCAACCCGCTGGCCGCCACTGCCGGCAAGATCACCGTGGTCGAAGTCGAAGAAATCGTCGAACCCGGCGAGCTGGACCCGGCGCAGATCCACACCCCTGGCATCTACGTCGACCGGATCATCTGCGGCACGTTCGAGAAGCGCATCGAACAGCGCACCGTGCGTAAGTGATCCCCTGCCCCCGGACCGAATGAAGGAATAACGACAATGGCACTTTCCCGCGAACAAATGGCTCAACGCGTCGCCCGCGAAATGCAGGACGGCTTCTACGTGAACCTGGGCATCGGCATTCCGACCCTGGTCGCCAACTACATCCCCGAAGGCATGGAAGTCATGCTGCAATCGGAAAACGGCCTGCTGGGCATGGGTCCGTTTCCTACTGAAGACACCATCGATGCCGACATGATCAACGCCGGCAAGCAGACCGTGACCGCCCGTATCGGTGCTTCGATCTTTTCCTCGGCCGAGTCCTTCGCGATGATCCGCGGTGGCCATGTCGACCTGACCGTATTGGGCGCGTTCGAAGTGGACGTCGAAGGCAACATCGCTTCGTGGATGATCCCCGGCAAACTGGTCAAGGGCATGGGCGGCGCCATGGACCTGGTTGCCGGCGCAGACAACATCATCGTCATCATGACCCACGCCTCCAAGGATGGTGAGTCCAAGCTGTTGTCCAAATGCAGCCTGCCGCTGACCGGCGCCGGGTGTATCAAGCGCGTACTGACTGACCTGGCTTACCTGGAAATCGAAAACGGCGCGTTCATTTTGAAAGAGCGCGCACCGGGTGTCAGCGTCGAAGAGATCGTTGCCAAGACTGCCGGTAAACTGATCGTGCCGGACCACGTTCCGGAAATGCAGTTCGCTGCCCAGTGAGGAATCATTCCATGCAAGAAGTCGTCATTGTTGCCGCCACGCGCACCGCGATCGGCAGCTTCCAGGGATCCCTGGCCAATGTGTCCGCGGTTGACCTGGGCGCTGCGGTGATCCGCCAGTTGCTGGCGCAAACCGGACTGGATCCTGCGCAAGTCGATGAAGTGATCATGGGCCAGGTGCTGACCGCCGGCGCCGGGCAAAACCCTGCGCGCCAGGCCGCGATCAAGGCCGGCCTGCCCTTCGCCGTGCCGGCCATGACCCTGAACAAGGTCTGCGGTTCGGGCCTCAAGGCCTTGCACCTGGGTGCTCAGGCGATTCGCTGCGGCGATGCCGAAGTGATCATTGCTGGCGGTCAGGAAAACATGAGCCTGGCCAACTACGTCATGCCCGGTGCCCGCACCGGCCTGCGCATGGGTAACGGGCAAATCGTCGACACCATGATCAGCGATGGCCTGTGGGATGCATTCAACGATTACCACATGGGCATCACTGCCGAGAACCTGGCCGAGAAGTACAGCCTGAGCCGCGAGCAGCAGGACGCGTTCGCCGCTGCCTCGCAGCAGAAAGCCGTGGCCGCTATCGAGGCCGGGCGCTTCGTCGATGAAATCACCCCGATCCTGATCCCGCAGCGCAAGGGCGATCCGCTGTCCTTCGCCACCGACGAGCAGCCACGGGCCGGCACCACCGCCGAATCCCTGGGCAAGCTCAAGCCAGCCTTCAAGAAGGACGGTTCGGTGACCGCCGGTAACGCTTCGTCGCTGAACGACGGTGCCGCGGCCGTGATCCTGATGAGCGCCGAAAAGGCCAAAGCCCTCGGCCTGCCGGTACTGGCGAAAATCGCCGCCTACGCCAACGCAGGCGTCGATCCGGCGATCATGGGCATCGGCCCGGTGTCGGCCACCCGCCGCTGCCTGGACAAGGCCGGCTGGAACATCAACCAGCTTGAGCTGGTTGAGGCCAACGAAGCCTTCGCCGCGCAATCCCTGGCGGTGGCCAAGGACCTGGAATGGGACTTGAACAAGGTCAACGTCAACGGCGGCGCCATTGCGCTCGGTCACCCGATCGGGGCCTCGGGTTGCCGCGTGCTGGTGACCCTGCTGCATGAAATGCTCAAGCGTGACGCCAAGAAAGGCCTCGCCACCCTGTGTATCGGTGGTGGTCAGGGCGTGGCGCTGGCGCTCGAGCGGACGTAAGCCAACAGCGTTCAACAGACGGCGCGGGGACCCACGAAGATCCGTGACCGCCTGGAAAAACACCCGGTGCGATGCAAGTCGCACCGGGTTCTTTTTTGCCTGCGTTTTTTCAGTTGGACCGCGTTATCGTTCATCGCGAGCAAGCTCGCTCCCACAGGGGATTTGTGGCCACAGAAAGTTTACTGTGGGAGCGAGCTTGCTCCGGGCGGCGTTCCGACGATGAGGCCCGATCTGTCACCCCAGAAACTGCAGAATCAACCAACTGTTCGCCCCACTGATCACCACAAACCTCGGGCCAGGTCCGGCAAAACGCAAAGTCTACGGGGCCGCGCCCAGCAACTGCTGACGCAACTCTGGGTTATTGGTACGCGGATCGAGCCAGATGGCAAAAAACGCCTGGGCGAATTGCAGGTCCTTCACTTCACGCAGTAACTGCTGACCGAGAAAAAACCGCGCGCCCTGCCCCGGCAGATACACCCCGGTCAGCCGCGTGCCGGCCTGCACATCGACGAACGACTGCTGCATCTGCGCCTGCCAGGACGCCAGTTGCTCAGCACTGACCGAAGTGCCGGCGAGTCGCTTGATTTCCCTGACGCTGGCATTCACCAGGTCATCACGGGAAATGCTGCGCTGGTAGATCAGCTCCAGGGCGAACGGCTGATCGCTCGCCAGGGGCCGCGAAGTACTCCAGAGCCGTGCGCTGTAGACATCGAAGCCGTACTTGCGAAACTCGCCGCTGCCGAGGATTTGCGCACCAGGCAGCGAATCCTGCCAATTGGCCAGGGCCTGGCAGCTCAGCAAAACCAGCAGCCACAGACTATGGCGCAGCGGTGATCGTTGACGGTTCATGGCGGGTTGGCCTCATTGCGGGATGCCCAAAAAACGTATGCGCAAAAGACCTTTCGCACAATTTCCAAAGGCTTGAATTTTGTATACAAAATTTACATACACATAAAGCAATCTACCCGATGCAATGTTACCGTTGCCACCTCACACAGGTCGGAGACGTGCGCGTGTTGATCCTTAAACTGCTGGTGATTCCAGGCTTTCTGCTACTGATTTCCCTGGCTGGCAAACGCTGGGGGCCGAGCGTGGCCGGTTGGTTGTCGGGGTTGCCGGTGGTGGTCGGGCCGATTCTGTTGTTCCTCGCCCTTGAACAAGGCGAGGCGTTCGCTGCGCAATCGGCCACCGCTGCGCTGTCGGCGATGTTCGCGATGATTGCGTTTTGCGTGACCTACGCCCAGATCGCGCAACGGGCCGGGTGGCCGCTGGCGTTGCTGATCTCGCTGTCGGTCTGGGCGCTGGTGGCGATTGCCCTGTCGCTGATCCCGGCATCCCTGGTGTTTTCGGTGTGCGCCGCCGCCACCGCGCTGCTCGCCGCACCGTACCTGTTCCCCGCCGTGCAACCGGTGCTCAATGGCCCGGCGCCGAAATCCGACAAGCTCCTGCTGCGCATGCTGGCCGGTGCATTGCTCACGCTAGTCGTGACCCTGCTGGCCAGCACTATCGGCGACCGCTGGAGCGGCCTGCTGGCGGTGTTCCCGGTATTGGGTAGCGTGATGGCGGTGTTCTCCCAGCAAACCCGTGGCCCGGCCTTTACCGCCGCGTTGCTGCGCGCCACCGCCACCGGCATGTACTCGTTCGCCGCCTTTTGCCTGGTGTTGGCGCTGGCCCTGCCGACGATGGGAATGAACGCTTTTGTGCTGGGCATCGCGGTGTCGGTGGCCATGCTGGGTGTGACCAAACGCCTGCTGGCGCGGCCGGCCGGTCCGACGACACACACTGAAGGCGCTGCCATCAAACGCTAGGCTGCATCGGGTCATCGGGATGTCCTCAGTATAGGTGGGTGCCCGGCCAAGGTGACCGCTCGGTAGAGCACGCTGGAATGCATCACAACCTCCATGGGATGATCGCGCCCCACCGCGCGCCCATCCCTGGAGATTCCGATGTCATTGTTGAGTAAAAAAGCCCTTGTCCTGCTGCTGGCAGCCGCTACCGGCCTGGGGGCTTTGAATGCGCAGGCCGCCAAGGCCGCTTCCAGCGATGCGCCCGCCCAGAAAGTCTCGATGCTCGGCGGCAAGTTCACCTTCAACCTGCCCAAGGGTTTCATCGCCAACCCGCTGCCGGCCAGCCCGGAGGGTGCGAGCGGCACCCTGTACAGCAATGAAACCACCAAGACCGTGGTGATCGCCGCTGAAAACACCCTGCCCAACAGCATCAGTGTCAAGGACAACGACGGCGCGTTCCTCGACGGCACCGTGGCCGACTTCGATTCGGCGCAACACAAGTCCCTGCCCGACTACAACAAACTGAGCGAGAAAAGCCTGACCCGGAAAACCGGGCTGGGCCTGCGCCAGGTCGACGGCACTGCCACACAAGGCGGTGGCATGACCCTCACCACCACGCTGATGGCGGCATCCGGCACCCGCATGGCGGTGATCCAGGTGATTTCCCGTCCCGGCGACATGGCGGCCCACGAAACCCTGATCAAACAGATCGTCAGCGCAAAATAAGGCTCAGGGGTTGAGACGCTGCAACCAGGCGCTCAAATCCTGGATCTCGTCGGCGCTGATGTTGTGGCCGACACCGGGATAGCCGTGAAACTCGGGCTCGAGCGACACGCTCTGCAGCAGGCTGTTGGCTTCAGTGCCGTCGCTGTAGGGAAGGCGTTTGTCCTGCTCGCCATGACCGATGAAAATCGCCAGCGACTGGCGTTTTTCATCCGGCACAAGCTCGGACTTGAGCACCGGCAGAATCCGCCCGCTCAACGCAGCGATGCCACCGAACGCCTCGGGATACCGCAGGCCCACTTCGTAGGACATGATCGCGCCCTGGCTGAAGCCGACCAGGAACACCTTCTCGGGTTCGGTGTGATATTTCTTCGTGGCCTGTGCGACGAATTCCAGCAGCAACTGGCCGCTGGATTTCAGATCATCGGTCTCGCCGTTGTAGGCCCCTTCACCCTTCTTGCGAAACCACTGGTAACTGCCCTCCTGCATCACAATCGGCGCTCGTACCGACAGGTAGGTGTAGGACTCGGGCAAGTCATCCTTGATGCCGAACAGGTCCTGCTCGTTACTGCCGTAACCGTGGAGGAAAATCACCAGGGGTTGATGGTTCGAATCGGCGTTGGCCTGTTCCAGGTATTTGAGCGGCAAGTCGGTTTGCAGCGGGGTTTGGGCGTGGACGACAGTAGATGCCAGGAGCGTAAGCAGCGCGAGAATCTTCAACATGGGTCTTCCTTCACGGAATGCAGGATTCGGGGAAGAGCCTAACACTGGTCAGTAGGCAGAGGCATCTCTAGCGTGGCGGGTGCCGTCATCGCGAGCAGGCTCACTCCTACATATGAAATGCATTCCACTGTAGGAGCGAGCCTGCTCGCGATGAGGCCAGGACAGACACCGAAGTACCTGGCTCAGTCGTTAATCAACTTCCCCACCCGAATCGGCTCGCGCCCCGCCACTTTCGCCTGCCAAGTGCCAGGCTGGGTGTAGCGCCCACGGTCGATGGCAAACAGCACGCCGCTGGTGCCGGCCTGCACGGTGGTGACCTTGTCGTTCAACGGGTCGACCACCTCGAACAGCGCATCGCCCTTTTCCACCCATTCCCCGGCCTCACGCAGGAAGCTCACCACACCGTGATGCGGAGCGAACAGGTATTGGGTGCCTTCGAATGGCATGCCTTCACAGCATTCGGCCGGTGCCGCCGGCCAGGTGCCGGAGATGAAACCCTGCTCGGCGAGGAACCCGAGAATGGCCTCGCAATTGGCCCGGGCCTGGTCGACGCGGGTGTCTCCCATGCTGCCCAGCTCCAGCGTGGTCGCCAGGTTGGCCGGTGGAATCGCCGCCGTCGGGAACGCCCTGGCCAGACGCAACCATGGCGCAGAACAGGATTCGTCGAACGAGCTGCCGCCAGAGTCTTCGCACAACAGCGCCACGCCGGCCTTCAAACGCGCCGCCAGGGACTGCCATTGTGGCCAGTGCTGCGGCAAGGCGTAGAGGTGGATCGCCGCATCGAAATCGCAATGCAGGTCGAGGGTGATGTCGGCGTCGCAGGCATGGCGCAGCAACAGGCGGTGCATAGCCTCCAACTGCGATGTCGCGGCTGGCAAGTCGTCGAGGACCTGGCCCATGGCCTGGCGAATCAGCGCGATGTTGGCCTGGGCATCGCTGCCGAGGCGATCACCGACCAACCCGGCCACCGGCGCACTGAGTTCGACGAACGAGCGGTTGAAGTTCTTGCCGCTGCCGAGCTCGAAACGCCCCATGTGGCTGCCTTGCAAGTGCTRATCGAGGCCAATGGGATTGGCCACCGGCACCAGYTCGATCACACCGTTCAATTGTCCCTGTTGTTCAAGTTCGGCCAGGCGCTTCTTCAACTCCCAGGCCGTGCGCATGCCCGGCAATTCGTCGGCGTGCAGGCTGGCCTGGATGTACACCTTGCGCGTACCCGCGCCATAACGAAACACGCTGAGGGTGCGCTCGGTGCCCAGGTGRCTCCAGGGCAGTATGTGATCGATGCGTTGCATGGGGGAACTCCTGATGTCGGAACGGCGAGATCACCTGTGGGAGCGAGCTTGCTCGCGATAAGGCCAGACCAGCCACCATCATTGTCGACTGTTCGACCGCTATCGCGAGCAAGCTCGCTCCCACAGGTATCTCGTTTCAA
The DNA here is from genome assembly GCF_056402155.1 of Pseudomonas sp. P4_C1. NCBI lineage: Bacteria > Pseudomonadati > Pseudomonadota > Gammaproteobacteria > Pseudomonadales > Pseudomonadaceae > Pseudomonas > Pseudomonas sp. P4_C1. The sequence continues at coordinate 12,873 of NZ_JBFUHY010000030.1, read as the reverse complement.
TAGAAAGAAAGCACAAAAAAAATGGCAACCGCGCCAACGGTTGCCACTTTTTCAACCCGCTCGCTTACTCGCCGTAAACGTCAAACTTGAAGTACTTGTCCTGCACTTGCTTGTACTTGCCGTTGGCACGGATGTCGGTGATCGCTGTGTTGAATTTCTCGGCCAGGGCGGTATCACCCTTGCGCACGGCAATCCCGGCGCCGCCACCGAAGTATTTCGGATCGTTGTACTCAGGGCCGACAAAGGCAAAACCTTTACCGGCGTCGGTTTTCAGGAAACCGTCGTCCAGGTTGACCGAGTCGGCCAGCAACGCGTCAATGCGGCCGGAGACCATGTCCAGGTTGGCTTCCTGCTGGGAGCCGTAACGCACCAGGACAATCCCTGCCGGTTGCAATACTTCAGTGGCGAAGCGGTCGTGGGTACTGGCACGCAGGACACCGACTTTCTTGCCCTTGAGCTCGGTCAGCGGGTCCTTGACGTCGCTGCCTTCCTTCATCACGAAACGCGCCGGGGTGTGGTAGTACTTGATGGTGAAATCGACGTTCTTCTTGCGATCATCAGTGATGGTCATGGACGACAGGATGGCGTCGATTTTCTTGACCTTCAGTGCCGGGATCAGGCCATCGAACTCTTGCTCGACCCAGGTGCACTTGACCTTCATCTGCTCGCACAGGGCGTCGCCGATGTCCACGTCGAAACCGGCGAGTTTGCCGTCAGGGGTTTTCATCGAGAATGGCGGGTAGCCGGCTTCGATGCCGATGCGGATCGGCTTGGCGTCATCAGCCACGGCGGTCAGGGACAACATCGACAGTGCCAGGGCACCGAACATCACTAGCTTCTTCATTTATAACTCCTGTGCGCGGAGGCTTTTATTGGCAGCTTCGATTGGCAGCGTTCGGTTATCGCTTTGTGAGCGGGAACCGAAGTGGCCGGCAGTCTAGAGTGGCTACCGGAGGGCAAATTACGCCGAGGCGACAAATATTTACAGAAAAGTGGCGGCAGGATGGAGGTATTGAGGTGCACGCGCCATGACGGGGCAAAGTCTGTCAGACAAGCCGCGTTTTCAGCACAAACCTGCAGCGTTTGCGGCTGCATCCGACGGAATGAGCCGACTGGCGATGCTGGATGTTTTACGGCACATTGAGTGCCCTTGCGTCCCATCGAGACTAGCGTAATGCCCACGTTGAACCTGATCCAGCACCACCGCGCCGAGGGCCCGGGAGCCATCGCCATCTGGGCCGAATCCCGAGGGCTGGCGCTGAACGTGTTTCGCGCCGACCTGGGTCAATTGCCGCCCGTCAGCGCCGACCCCGTGATCCTGTTGGGCGGCCCTTATGAATCCAATGCCGGTCCGGCCTGGCTGGAAGCCGAACGGCAATGGCTCGCAGGCACTCTGGGTCTGGGTGGGGCCGTATTCGCGATATGCCTGGGGGCACAGTTGCTGGCACTGGGTCTCGGAGGGAATGTACGGCGGATGGACCGGACCGAAACCGGATGGACCCGCGTGAGCTTTATCGATGGGCAAACGCTGAAGGTGCTGGAGTGGCACGAAGACGCCATCGATCTGCCGCCTGCTGCGCAACTGCTGGCCAGCAGCGCGTTATGCGCACAGCAGATGTACCGCGCCGGGCCGACGCGGCTGGGGTTGCAGTTTCATCCAGAGTGGAATGCCGAATCGGTGGCCTTGCTCAATGCACATTTTGGCGATGAGTCGCCGTTGCCACGGGGTTCGGAGGAGACTGAGGCTTACGCAGCAGTGGCCAAGTGGTTGGAAGCGACACTGGATAAGTGGTGGGCGGCCGTAAATGAATAAAAAAGATCAAAAGATCGCAGGCTGCGCCAGCTCCTACAGGCACCGCAATCCRATGTAGGAGCTGGCGCAGCCTGCGATCTTTTACGGTTACATCAACACTCGCAACCGACCACGCTGCTGGCTTGCCGCTGTACCCCGACACCCAACTCAAACCCTTCATCCAGCCACCCGGTTACGCCACCGATCATTTCCTTGACCGGATAACCCAAGGCCGCCAGTTTCACTGCAGCCTTGTTGGCGCCATTGCAATGAGGCCCGGCGCAATAGACCACAAACAGGCTGTTTTTCGGATACCCCGCCAAACCTTCGGCGGTCAGCAAGCGACCGGGAATGTTGATCGCTCCCGGAACATGCCCACGTTCGAACGCCAGCGGGCCACGAACATCCACCAGAACGAAATCGACTTCACCGCCCTGCTGGCTGGCGTGGACGTCGGAACAATCGGTTTCGAACGTCAGACGGTTGCTGAAATGCATCAGGGCGATGGCCGATGGAGCGGCGGGAATTTCGCGTACCAGACTGGTCATGTTGTGTACTCCAAGGTATCGGTGGGTGTAGGAAGACTTTATCCGCCAGCCACTTGCAGCTACAGTGGCGCAAAAGACACTCACCGGGAACTTTCCGCCAAATGCACCCCAGCCCAGGAATGGTTGCGATTCTGGCCTACGACGGCCTCTGCACGTTCGAGTTCGGCATTGCCGTGGAGATCTTCGGCCTGCCACGCCCTGAATTCGATTTCCCGTGGTACGAGTATCGTATCGTCGCCGTCGATCATGGCCCGATGCGTGCCATGGGCGGCATCCAGGTCCTGGCCGATGGCGGCATGGAAATGCTCGCCGACGCACGGACCATCATCATCCCCGGCTGGCGCGACCGCAGCGCTGCAGTACCCGCCCAACTGGTCGCCGCCCTACGCCAGGCCCATGCGCGGGGCGCGCGGTTACTGTCGATCTGCTCCGGTGTTTTCGTCCTCGCCGCCACCGGCTTGCTCGACGGGCGCAGCGCGACCACGCACTGGCGCTATACCTCGGAACTGGCCGAGCGGTTTCCCGGCATCCTGGTGGACCCGGACGTGCTGTATGTCGATTCCGGTCAATTGATAACCTCCGCCGGCAGCGCGGCAGGCATCGATGCCTGCYTGCATCTGGTGGCGCGGGATTTCGGTACGCAGGTGGCCAACTCCGTGGCCCGACGCCTGGTCATGTCGCCGCAACGCAGTGGTGGTCAGGCGCAATTCATTCCGACGCCGGTCAGCCCTACACCGCGCAGCGATCTTTCCCGCGTCATGCAGTGGGCACGTGAGCGTTTGCACGAGCCGCTGGAGGTGCGCGACCTGGCCAGCGAAGCCGCCATGAGCGAACGCACCTTCCTGCGCCGCTTCACCGAAGCCAGCGGCCAGTCACCGAAAACCTGGTTGCAGCACGAACGTCTGGGCCGCGCCCGCGAACTGCTGGAAAGCAGTGACCAGAACACCGAGCAGATCGCCGAACGTTGTGGTTATCGCTCGGTGGAAAGCTTCCGGGTGGCCTTTCGCACGGTGGTGGGCGTGCCTCCGTCGGTGTATCGGGAGCGGTTTGGGCGTGGGGGCAATGCTGGTTTTTGAGGTGTTCTCAAGGGCCTCTTCGCGGGCAAGCCCGCTCCCACAGGGAACTGCATTTCAAATAATGTGGGAGCGAGCCTGCTCRCGAAGGCGTCAGACCGGGCAGTTCAGTGCTCAAGGCTTGCGCAATAAATAGGTATCCATGATCCAGCCATTGGCCAGCCGCGCAGCCTTTCGCACCCGTTGGATTTCATCCGCCACATCCTTGAGCCTGCCGCTGATCAGGATTTCATCCGGCGTCCCCAGATAGGCGCCCCAGTAAATCTCGGTGTCCTGATCCACCACCTGATGGTAAGCATCCTGGGCATCGAGCATCACCACCAGGCTGTCGGCATCGCTCACCTGCCCTGCCGCCAGACGCCGGCCCGTGGTGATTTCAACCGAGCGGCCAATCTGGTTGAGCGGCACCTTGTGCTGTGCCGCCAACGCCTGGACGCTGGTAATGCCGGGGATCACCTCGAACTCGAACGTGCAGGCACCTGAGGCCTGGATCGCCTGCAAGATGCGAAGGGTGCTGTCATACAGCGCGGGATCGCCCCACACCAGAAAACCACCACACTGGCCGTCAGACATTTCATCGTTGATCAGCCGTTCGAAGGTCTGCTGTTTGGCCAGGTTCAAGTCGTCGACACTGGTCTTGTAGTCCACCTCACCACGCTCGCGCTCCGGGCTTTGGGCTTCGACAAAACGGTAATCGCGATCGGTGATGTAGCGTTCGCAGATTTCGCGCCGCAAATCGATGAGTTTGTTTTTGCTCTCGCCCTTGTCCATGAGAAAAAAAACGTCGACCTGATTCAGCGCCTTCACCGCTTGCATCGTGATGTAGTCGGGATTGCCAGCACCTATGCCGATAACCAGGAGTTTTTTCATCACAGCAGATCCTCGGGGTCGGTGCCCGGCAAGCGCAGCCGCCAGCGGCCATGGAACCTCAGTTCGACCGCCGACAGGGGTTCGACGTCGATCAGGCTGGACGATGCGCCTTGCAACACCTGCGTCAGTGCGGCACGGATGACGAAGGGATGGGTAATGGCGACGATGTGCCCCGGCGTCGACTGCAACGTAGTCAACCATGCGCCGACGCGCTCGCCCAGTTGCACCAGTGACTCGCCACCGTGGAGTGCCGAAGCCGGGTCGCCCAGCCAATGCTGGAGCGTCTCGGAATCGTTTTTTTGCAGATCACTAATGCGTATTCCACTCCAGCGCCCGAAGTCACAGTCCCTCAGTGCGTCGACAATCTGCGGCGCGCTGCCAAACAGTTCGGCGGTTTGCCGGGTGCGCAACTCCGGGCCGCAGACAAGGCGCGCAGCGCCCCTGAACTGATTGCGACGGGAAAGCCTGAGCGCTTGCCAATCCATCTCCAAAGGCTCGTCCAGAGGAAAACGCGCCAATTTCTGTGCGACGGTTCGAGCGTGACAAATCAGGGTTAAACGGGTCGCCTGCACCAGCAATCACTCTAAAGATGGAAAGGAACGACGGCGTCAGGTGACCGCCATCGCGCAATTGTGCCGCAACAAAGCGGCCCCGGGTGGGGTTTAATTTTCCTGTTTGAAACGGATCCTTCAGTCATTTCCTGCCAGGTTTTCTGTTATGGCTGACCGCAACCAAGGCAATCACCTACAAGACTTTACGACATCGGCGTAGTCCCTTGGCACAGGCACTTCGCCCCTTTTTCGGGCACGGCCAGACCGCGCGAGAATTCACTAGACAGGCAGGACGCGATAATTAAATACTCCTTTCAACGTGCTGTTAAAACCTGTTCCACACTCATCCAGCAGGAGCCCGGATGCCCTTTCTTGAATACCCGATCAATGCGCCTGGCCAGGCATCGCCTGCGGCCGAATCGCCCGTTTCTTGTTTAATGCGGTCCATTCCAAAAAACATCTGACAAGAAAAAGAGTGGCGCCTGACAACGTTCAGACGACCACCGATTGAATGTGTGGAAAAACCGACAGTGAAAGTCAGGTTCGGCTCAAACCGCCGAATCGTTTGATACAGGAGTGTCTCCATGCTGGTCTTGCGTCCAGTCGAGTCAGCCGACCTGCCCCAGTTGCAGAGGCTGGCTCGTGAAAGCCTGGTGGGCGTTACATCCCTGCCCGACGATAGCGAACGGTTGCGCGGAAAAATCCTCGATTCCTGTGCGTCGTTCGAAAAGGACGTCGATGGTCATGGCCCGGAAAACTATTTCTTTGTACTCGAAGACCTGGCGACGCAGCACCTGGTCGGCTGCTCGGAGATCCTCGCCACGGCGGGGTTCAACGAGCCGTTCTACAGCCTGCGCAACCGGCACTTCACCAGTGCCTCGAGGGAACTGAACATTGAGCACGGTGTACCGACCTTGTCGTTGTGTCACGATCTCAGTGGCCACACCTTGCTGCGGGGCTTCCATATCGATGTCGCGCGTGTGTGCAGCGCGCATTCCGAACTGCTGTCGCGGGCGCGCCTGTTGTTCATCGCCACCCACGCCCGGCGTTTTTCCGAAACGGTGATCACCGAAATCATCGGCTACAGCAGTGATGAAGGCCACTCGCCATTTTGGGATGCCGTGGGCAAGCATTTCTTCGACTTGCCCTACGTCGAGGCCGAACGGCTTTGCGGCCTGCAGAGCCGCACCTTTCTCGCCGAACTGATGCCGCAGTATCCGATTTACGTGCCCATGCTGCCCCAGGCGGCACAGGACTGTATCGGCAGCATCCACCCCGATGGCCAGGAAGCCTTTGATATCCTCGAGCGTGAAGGCTTCGAAACCAACAGCTACATCGATTTGTTCGACGGCGGCCCGACCCTGTATGCGCGCACGTCGGGCATTCGTTCCATCGCCCACAGCCAGCGCGCTATCACGCTGCAGGGATCGGTGATCGATGCCCGCGGCAGCTTTCTGGTGAGCAACGAGTCCTTGAAGGACTACCGGGCCATCGTCGCCGATCTTGACTACATCACCGGGCAACCCGTCACGCTGGACGCAGCCATGTGCAAGGCGCTGAAGGTGACCGAGGGCAGCCCGATCAGGCTGATCGCACTGTGAATACCTGCCAGCGTCGTCACCGCCCGAGCACACACGAACAAGGAACAGCCGCATGATTGTCCGTCCGGTCCAGATCACCGATCTGCCCGCCCTGTTCACGCTGGTGCGTCAGGCCGTTCCGGGACTTACCAGCCTGCCGGCCGACAAAGAACGCCTGGCCCACCGGATCCGCTGGGCCCAACGCACTTTCGCCGGGCAGGTCGATCGGGCCGATGCCGATTATCTGTTCGTGCTCGAGGACGACGAGCAGCAAGTGGTGGGCGTCAGCGCCCTGACGGGTGGCGTCGGCCTGCGCGAGCCCTGGTACAACTACCGGGTCGGGCTGACGGTCAGCGCTTCAGAGGACCTGGGCATCCAGCGCCAGATCCCGACCCTGTTCCTGAGCAATGAATTGACCGGGCAATCGGAAGTCTGCTCGCTGTACCTGCGCCCCGATCAGCGCCAGGGAAGCAACGGCCGTTTGCTTTCGCTCGGGCGTTTGTTGTTTGTGGCCGAGTTTACGCAGCTGTTCGGCAACCGGCTCATCGCCGAGTTGCGCGGCAGTGCCGACGAACGAGGCGGCTCGCCGTTCTGGGACAGCCTCGGCCGGCACTTTTTCAAGATGGATTTCAGCCACGCCGATCACTTGTCCGGGCTGGGCAACAAATCGTTCATCGCCGAATTGATGCCGCGCCAGCCGCTGTACACCTGCCTGCTGACCGAACAGGCCCAGGCGGTGATCGGCAAGGCCCACCCGAATACCGAGCCGGCCCTGAAAATCCTCAGCGCCGAAGGGTTTGCCCACAAGGGTTACATCGATATCTTCGACGGCGGACCGGTCCTTGAGGCACCGGTTTCCGGGATCCGCACCGTGCGCGACAGCCAACCGCTGTCACTGGCCATCGGCTCGCCGGACGATAAAGCGCCCCTCTGGCTGATCCACAACCGCCGCCTGGAAAACTGCCGCATTACCTGCGCCCCGGCCCGACGGCTGGGCAACAGCCTGGTGGTTGATCGCCTGACCGCCAAGCGCTTGCAGTTGCAACCCGGCGACTCGGTGCGCGCCGTGCCGCTGCTTGACCAACGGCAACAGGCCGAAGCGGCGTGACTTATCAGCGCCATCTTTGCGACGTCAATCTGCCGGACCCGGCAAATTCGTCATCATTTTCCCCCTGCGCGCGTGATAGCCTTTTATTTCTTCGGCGTTGACATTTTTGCTCAAGCCCCTCCATTCCATTGGTGGAACTCATATGTCCAGGCTTTCCCATCAAGATTTGCGCCACAACTTTCGCCAATTGTTCGCCTCCGACACCTGCTACCACACAGCCTCGGTTTTCGACCCGATGTCGGCCCGCATCGCCGCCGACCTGGGCTTCGAAGTCGGGATCCTTGGTGGTTCGGTCGCCTCGTTGCAAGTGCTGGGCGCCCCTGACTTTGCCCTGATCACCCTCAGCGAATTCGCTGAACAGGCCACCCGCATCGGCCGTGTCGCCCAGTTGCCGGTGATTGCCGACGCCGACCACGGCTACGGCAACGCGCTCAACGTCATGCGCACCATCGTCGAGCTCGAACGGGCCGGCGTCGCCGCGCTGACCATCGAAGACACCCTGCTGCCTGCGCAGTTTGGCCGCAAATCCACCGACCTGATCACGGTCGCCGAAGGTGTCGGCAAGATCCGCGCGGCACTGGAAGCCCGCTGCGATAAGGAAATGGCAATCATCGCCCGTACCCATGCGGGGATTGCGCCGGTGCAGGAAATCATCAGCCGCACCCGGCAATACCAGCGCGCCGGGGCCGACGGTATCTGCATGGTGGGCGTAAAGGACTTCGACCATCTGGAGCAGATCGCCGAGCACCTGAGCGTGCCGCTGATGCTGGTGACCTACGGCAATCCGCTGCTACGCGATGACAAGCGCCTGGCCGAACTGGGTGTTCGTGTGACCATCGACGGCCATGGCGCTTACTTCGCCGCGATCAAGGCGACCTACGACAGCCTGCGCGAGCAACGCCAGATACTCACCCAGACGTCGGACCTGAACGCGACCGAGCTGACGCACACCTACACGCAACCGGAGGAATACATCCGCTACGCGGAAGAATTCATGAGCGTGAAGGAATGACGGTTTAAACAGACACGCCGCCATCGCGAGCAGGCTCGCTCCCACAATTGATCGCGGGTGTACGTAAATGACGGGTTCACCGCAAATCTACTGTGGGAGCGAGCTTGCTCCGGGCGGCGTTCCGACGATGGGGCCATCACAGCCAACATCCACATCGCCTGACACTCAGCCATCGCGAGCAAGCTCGCTCCCACAATTAATCGCGGGTGTACGTAAATGACGGGCTCACCGCAAATCTACTGTGGGAGCGAGCTTGCTCCGGGCGGCGTTCCGACGATGGGGCCATCACAGCCAACATCCACATCGCCTGACACTCAGCCATCGCGAGCAGGCTCGCTCCCACAATTGATCGCGGGTGTATGCAAATGATGGGCTCGCTCCCACAGGTTTTGCAGTGTGCAATCACACCGAGTCGAGCAGTTCGGGATGGGGTTTGCCATTGCCGCAACAGATCACTCGATTGCGCCCGGTGGTCTTGGCTTCGTATAGCGCATGGTCGGCGTCATTGAGCCAGAGCATCGCGTCGGCGTGGGCCGGGTTGAAGGAGGCCAGGCCAATGCTCAGGCTGACTTTCAGCGCCGGGTTCTGCTCGTCCCCCAAGGTGGCGAATCGATCGCGCAGGGCCTCCATGACGGCGACGGCGCGGTTCAGGGGCAGGTCCGGAAGGATCACGCAGAACTCGTCACCGCCGTAGCGCCCTGCCACATCGGTCGCTCGCAGGCTGTGCCTGAGCATTTTGCTCAACTGACGCAGGACGATGTCGCCGGCAACATGGCCGTAGGTATCGTTGATGGCTTTGAAATGGTCGATATCGATCAGCGCGATAGCCCCGCCTTTTTGCTGACGTTTGCAACGCTGGAACTCGACCTCCAGCTGGTCCTTCCAGGAGCCATGGTTCAGCAGGCCCGTCAGGCTGTCGGTGCGGCTCAGTGCCAGCAGTTCACGCTTCTGACGGCCGAGGGCATGGGCCTGGCGGAAGCAGAACCAGCCCAGCGCCAATGGATACAGGCACAGCAATGGCAAACAGGCATAGAGCTGCACCGGGCTGGTAGCGGGAATGAACGCCGGGGCGAAAATCTGCAAGCCTACGCAGAGGCCCAGCACTTGCGCGGCCGTCCCGGCCAGCAGGAAGCGCAAGCCGCCGATGGCCACGTTATGCATGGCCATCATGGAGATGGTGGTCGCACTGGGCAGTGGATTGAATTGCATGGCGGCAATCCAGAATCCGCCGAGAAAGGCATCGATCAGCAGATTGCGGTGTTCGGCATGATAGGGCGTCCTGGCCCGGCGCGCCCATTGGTAAGCCAGGTGCGGCCAGACCAGGCCGTTGAACCACATGAATCCCCAGACCCAGGGCGCCGGATCGAGTGGATACATCGCCGCACTCACACACACCAATCCCAGGGCCACCCCCAGGATTCGCGATGTATAGAGCCTCCTGGCCAATGAAGATCCCTTTCCTCCCGTTTTTGCCATAGGGCCTCTGTGCCACTCGACGGAATGCGATAACAGCCTGTGTCTGTGTGCTGGAGTCTATCAGGGTGAAATCAAATAGCCATCACCGACTGACAGGCTGAATATCGCGACATCACGCTCGAATAAAAGCAAAAGCCTCGTCTCCAGAAACGGCTATACATGAAAGAAGGGTTGATCAATGACCATAAGAGGAGGCCCATGCAGACCTTTCAAGTATTGATCATCGGCAGCGGTTTTGGCGGACAATGTGCTGCAATCAATTTGCTCAAGGTCGGCATCGACGATTTCCGCCTGCTGGAGCGACGGGATTTCTTCGGCGGCACCTGGTGCCAGAACACCTATCCCGGCGCGGCAGTCGATGTGCCTTCGCCGCTGTACTCCTTGTCTTTCGCCCCGTATCGCTGGACGCAAATGTTCGCCGGACAGGCCGAACTGCACCGCTACACCCGCCATGTGGTGGAACACTTCGGCCTGCGGGGCAAGGTGGAACTGGACGCTAATGTCGAGCGCGTCGAATGGGACGACGCCAGCAGGCGCTGGACGGTTTACACCGCCGGAAAAGGCTCGTTTTGCGCGCAGTTCCTGATCAACGCGACCGGGCCGTTGAGTCAACCGGTGGTGCCGCACTTCAACGGACAGGAGCGTTTTCAGGGCAAGACTTTCCACACCAACAACTGGGATCACGGCTACGACTACCGGCAAAAATCCGTGGCCATCGTCGGCAGCGGCGCCAGTGCGGCCCAGGTCATTCCGGCCATTGCCCCGGACGTCGGGCACTTGCATGTGTTCCAGCGCACGCCCCACTGGGTATTGCCCCGGGCTGATCGCAGGTTTGGCCGCTTCCAGCGCTGGCTGCTGGGGCTCAAGCCCGTCTACAAGTTGCTGCGCTGGGGTATCTACTGGCAATTCGAAACCCGGGTGTTTGGCTTCAAGTATTCGAAGCCGGCCGTGCACAGGGTTCAGCGCCAGGCCCTGCGCTTGCTCAAGCTCCAGGTGCCGGACGCCGAACTGCGGCGCAAACTGACGCCGGACTACACCATGGGCTGCAAACGGGTGATTCTGTCCAGCACGCTGTACCCGGCACTGGCCCGCCGCAACGTGACGCTGCACAGCCGCGAACAAGGCATCGCGGCCATCGACGAAACCGGGATCGTTACCCTCGATGGCCAACATATAGACGTGGACCTGATCGTCTGGTCCACCGGCTACGATGCCACCGACGGGGTGATTTGCTACCCGGTAACGGGCAAAAACGGCACATGTCTCAAGGAGGTCTGGGCACAATACCCGCGGGCCTATCTCGGCACCGCCCTGCCCGACTTCCCCAACCTGTTCATCGTCACCGGGCCGAACACCGGCTTCGGCCACACCTCGGCGCTGTTCATCATCGAATCGCAGATGAATTACATCCTCGATTGCATTCGCACCTTGAAGGATCAAGGTTTACGCAGCATCGAAGTTCGCCATGAGGCGGAACGTACCTACACTGAAATGATCCACCGGGAAATGGAACGCACCGTGTGGAAGTCCGGCGGTTGCCACAGTTGGTATCAAAGCAGGAGCGGTCATGTGATTGCCATGTTTCCGGGGTTCAGCTTCAGCTTTCATCGCTTGACCCGAGCGCTGAAACCCGCTGATCACATTTTGTCCTGAGCAGATACAAGGGAGACGCGTGATGCTTTTGTTGTTCGTCGTTCTCGCGGTGTTCGTCGCCTGGAGCTGGCTGACCTACCCGGCCATCGGCTACTGGCTCTATGACTTGAACATGGCGGCCGAGGCCAAGTTGTACCGRCTGCACAAAATCGTCGTGCCCATCCCCGAGATGACCGTCTCGACCTGGCAAGGCGGGCCGTACGAGGCCACCAGCAGTGTGCTGATGCTCCATGGCTTCAGCGCTGACAAGAACATCTGGCTGCGTTTTGCCCGACACTTCGTCGGCAGCCACCGGGTGATCATCCCGGACATCGCCGGCCATGGCGAAACCGGCTTCAAGGCCGGCGGCGGCTATGACATTCCGCTACAGGCCAAGCGCATGATCCAGCTGCTGGACGTGTGCGGGGTGGAGAAAGTCCATGTCATCGGCAATTCCATGGGCGGCTACATGGCCGCATGGCTCGCGGCCACGTACCCCGAGCGCATTGTGTCCTTGGCACTGATCGACCCGGCGGGTGTCACCGCGCCCGAGCCCAGTGACCTCGAGCGGCATCTGGCCAAGGGCCACAACCCGTTTCTGATTCACTCGCGCGAAGAATTCCAGCGCTTCTACGCCATGACCATGGCTTCGCCACCCTGGGTACCGAAGCTGGTTCTCGATGCCGTCGCCCAGCGCTATGAACAGTCCTGCGAGGAGCTGGAAGAAATCTTCCGCGAAATGCGCGCCAGTCCGCCGATGGAACCGCACCTGCCCGACATCACCGCCCCGGCTCTGTTGCTGTGGGGACGCAAGGACCGGCTGATCGATGTCAGCAGCGTGGCGGTCTGGAGCAAGGGCATCGCCGACCTGCGCGTGCATATCTGGGACGCCGTCGGGCACATGCCCATGGTGGAAGCCCCCACCGGTTCGGCGCGGCTGTATCGGGAGTTTTTGGCATCGCTGCGCTCGGAGAGCCCACAGGATCAACGACTGCATTAGGGGGGCGTTCTCAATTAGTTTCCCCACCGCGTTGTCGCCTTAAAGCTGGCCAGGCAAGGCGTAGGCCGCTGGGAATGGTTGTTCCCTTTCCAAGGCCTGCAACGCAGCATGGCCAGCTTTAAGGCACAACCCGAAGGGCCGGGTCTGCTGTTGTGCAGGGCTGCGTTGCTCGAAGCTTATTTGGAATGACCAAACCACGCTTCTCGCGCCTTGCCCTGCACAACAGCAGAC
>NZ_JBFUHY010000029.1:0-75850 GCF_056402155.1 Pseudomonas sp. P4_C1 | reverse complement strand
AGCTCGCTCCCACAGGGTGGAACTCTGTCCGGATTTCACTTCTTCACCTGGATTATCCCGATGAGCTCTGTGGCGGTTTTCAGCAAAGCCTCACCGTTCGATGCGCTGCAACGCTGGCTACCCAAGTTGGTACTCGCGCCGAGCATGCTGATCGTGTTGGTTGGCTTCTACGGTTACATCATCTGGACGTTCATTCTGTCCTTCACCAACTCCAGCTTCATGCCGAGCTACAAGTGGGTCGGCCTGCAGCAATACATGCGCCTGATGGACAACGACCGCTGGTGGGTCGCGAGCAAGAACCTCGCGCTGTTCGGCGGCATGTTCATCGGCATCAGCCTGGTGCTGGGCGTGTTCCTCGCGGTGCTGCTGGACCAGCGCATTCGTAAGGAAGGCTTCATTCGCACCGTCTACCTGTACCCGATGGCGCTGTCGATGATCGTCACCGGTACCGCGTGGAAATGGCTGCTCAACCCGGGCCTGGGCCTGGACAAGATGCTGCGTGACTGGGGTTGGGAGGGCTTTCGTCTCGACTGGCTGGTGGATCAGGATCGCGTGGTGTACTGCCTGGTGATCGCCGCCGTGTGGCAAGCCTCCGGGTTTGTCATGGCGATGTTCCTGGCCGGCCTGCGCGGTGTCGATCAATCGATCATCCGTGCCGCGCAAGTCGACGGGGCGAGCCTGCCGACCATCTACCTGAAGATCGTCCTGCCGAGCCTGCGCCCGGTGTTCTTCAGTGCCTTCATGATCCTGGCGCACATCGCGATCAAGAGCTTCGACCTGGTCGCGGCGATGACCGCGGGCGGTCCGGGTTACTCCTCCGACCTGCCGGCGATGTTCATGTATTCCTTCACCTTCAGCCGTGGCCAGATGGGCATCGGTTCGGCCAGCGCCATGCTGATGCTCGGCGCCGTGCTGACCATCCTCGTGCCGTACCTGTACTCCGAGCTGCGAGGCAAACGCCATGACTAATCAACTCGGCAAACCATCGCTCAGCTTCAGCCGCATCGCGATCTACGCAACGTTGTTGCTGGCCGCTGCGATCTACCTGATCCCGTTGGTGGTCATGCTGCTGACCAGTTTCAAATCCCCGGAAGACATCCGTACCGGCAACCTGTTGAGCTGGCCGACCGTGATCGACGGCATCGGCTGGATCAAGGCCTGGGACGTGGTCGGCGGCTACTTCTGGAACTCGGTGAAGATCACCGTGCCGGCAGTGCTGATCTCGACCTTCATCGGGGCCATGAACGGCTACGTGCTGTCGATGTGGCGCTTCCGTGGTTCGCAGCTGTTCTTCGGCCTGTTGCTGTTCGGCTGCTTCCTGCCGTTCCAGACCGTGCTGTTGCCAGCCTCGTTCACTCTCGGCAAGTTCGGCCTGGCCAACACCACCACCGGCCTGGTGCTGGTGCATGTGGTCTACGGCCTGGCGTTCACCACGCTGTTCTTCCGTAACTACTACGTGAGCATTCCGGATGCGCTGGTCAAGGCCGCAAGGCTCGATGGCGCGGGCTTCTTCACGATCTTCCTGAAGATCCTGCTGCCGATGTCGATCCCGATCGTGATGGTCTGCCTGATCTGGCAGTTCACCCAGATCTGGAATGACTTCCTGTTCGGCGTGGTCTTCGCCAGTGGCGATGCCCAGCCAATTACCGTGGCCCTGAACAACCTGGTCAACACCAGCACCGGGGCCAAGGAATACAACGTTGATATGGCCGCCGCGATGATCGCCGGGCTGCCGACACTGCTGGTCTACATATTCGCTGGCAAGTATTTCCTGCGTGGGCTGACGTCCGGCGCGGTCAAGGGGTAGAACATGGCAACTCTCGAATTACGCAACGTCAACAAAACCTACGGGCCCGGCCTGCCGGACACCCTGAAAAACATAGAACTGAAAATCGATGACGGTGAGTTCCTGATTCTGGTCGGCCCGTCGGGCTGTGGTAAATCCACGCTGATGAACTGCATCGCCGGTCTGGAAACCATCAGCGGCGGTGCGATCCTGGTGGACGACGCCGATATCAGCGGCATGAGCCCCAAGGATCGCGACATCGCCATGGTGTTCCAGTCCTACGCGCTGTACCCGACCATGAGCGTGCGCGACAACATCGCCTTCGGCCTGAAGATCCGCAAAATGCCCACTGCCGAAATCGACGAAGAAGTCGCTCGGGTTTCCAAGCTGTTGCAGATCGAACACCTGCTCAGCCGCAAGCCCGGCCAGCTTTCCGGCGGCCAGCAGCAGCGTGTGGCGATGGGCCGCGCCCTGGCGCGGCGGCCGAAGATTTATCTGTTCGACGAGCCGCTGTCCAACCTCGACGCCAAGCTGCGGGTCGAGATGCGCACCGAAATGAAACTGATGCACCAGCGCCTGAAAACCACCACGGTCTACGTGACCCACGACCAGATCGAGGCCATGACCCTGGGCGACAAGGTTGCGGTGATGAAGGACGGGATCATCCAGCAGTTCGGTACGCCGAAAGACATCTACAACAACCCGGCCAACCTGTTCGTGGCGAGCTTCATCGGTTCGCCGCCGATGAACTTCATTCCGCTGCGCCTGCAGCGCAAGGACGGTCGTCTGGTCGCGCTGCTCGACAGCGGCCAGGCTCGTTGCGAGTTGCCTTTGGGCATGCAGGACGCCGGTCTCGAAGACCGCGAAGTGATCCTCGGCATGCGCCCTGAGCAGATCATCCTGGCCAACGGCGAAGCGAACGGTTTGCCGACCATTCGTGCCGAAGTCCAGGTCACCGAACCGACCGGTCCCGACACCCTGGTCTTCGTCAACCTCAACGACACCAAGGTCTGCTGCCGCCTGGCACCGGACGTGGCGCCGGCGGTGGGCGAGACGCTGACCCTGCAATTCGATCCGGCGAAAGTGCTGTTGTTCGATGCCAAGAGTGGGGAGCGGCTGGGGGTTGCCGGTGTGCCGAAAGCCGAGGCGCATGCTGACAACGTGGCCCGATTCAAAGGCCGCTGAAGAACAAATCTGTAGGAGCGAGCCTGCTCGCGATGGACGTCAACGATGACACTGGAAACCTGATACCCCACGGTGTTCTCAGGTTTCTCGCGAGCAGGCTCGCTCCTACAGGGGGGACATGTGGCGGATGGATTGTTGTCCGTCGCAACTGATGTAACCGCGTTAAAGAAGAAAAGTTAATAACAATAAAACGAGGAAGTAGGGATGAAGATGAAGAACAAGGCCCGGTTGATCTGCCAGGTTTCAGCAGCGGCAGCACTGGTTCTGGCCGGCAATGCGATGGCCGATGAAGCGTTCAGCTCCGACTCCAAGTGGATGACGGGCGATTGGGGTGGCGAGCGTACGAAGCTGATCGAGCAAGGCATCGACATCAAGATGGATTACGTCGGTGAAGTCGGCGGCAACCTCCATGGCGGTTTCAACGATGACAAGACCGCGCGCTACGCCGACCAGTTCGGCCTGGGCGCGGCGCTGGACCTGGAGAAGTTGTTCGGCTGGGATAACACCCAGGCCAAGATCCAGCTCACCAACCGTAACGGTGAGAACATCTCCAACGACCGTATCGGCGATCCGCGTGCCGGCACCTTGAGTTCCTCGCAGGAAGTCTTCGGTCGTGGCCATATGGTCCGTCTGACCCAGTTGTGGATTCAGCACCAGTTCTTCGACAACAAACTGGACGTCAAAGCCGGTTACTTCGGTGAAGGTGAAGACTTCAACACCTTCCCGTGCGAATTCCAGAACCTGGCGTTCTGCGGATCCCAGGTGGGTAACTGGGCCACCAACGTCTGGTTCAACTGGCCGGTCAGCCAGGCAGCGATCCGCGTGAAGTACAACATCAATGACGAGCTCTACGCTCAGATTGGCGCGTACAACCAGAACCCGTCGCAACTGGAGCACGGCAACGGCTTCAAGCTCAGCGGCAGCGGTACTGCGGGCACCGTGTTGCCGGTCGAACTGGTCTGGTCGCCTAAGGTCAACAGCCTGCCGGGCGAATACCGTGTCGGTTACTACAAAAGCACTGCCCCTGCCGATGACGTTCTCAAGGACGACAACGGCCAGGACGCAGCGACCACGGGCAAGCCTTTTCGCGTCCACGATAGCAAGCACGGCTACTGGTTCGTCGCGCAGCAGCAACTCACCACTCACAACGGTGACGCTTCTCGCGGTCTGAACATCGCGGCCAACGCCACCTTCCACGACAAGGACACTAACGTCGTCGACAACTACCAGTCGCTGATGTTCGTGTACAAGGGCCCGTTCGACGCGCGTCCGAAGGATGACGTGGGCATCGGTTTCGCCCGTATCCATGTCAACGATGACGTGAAGAAAAACGCCGAGCTGACCAACGCGGCCAACGGTGTGTCGGACTTCGACAATCCGCTGTTCTCGCCCATTCGTGAAACCGAATACAACTACGAGATCAACTACGGCTTCCACGTGACCAACTGGCTGACCGTACGTCCCAACCTGCAATACGTCACCCACCCCGGTGGCGTGGATGAAGTCGACAACGCGCTGGTGGCCGGCCTGAAAATTCAGTCGGTGTTCTGACGCGTCTGCGATAAGCTTCTCTCCATGTGCGCATATTTGCGGACAGCCATGGCTGTCCGCTTTTTTTTGTGGGCCGCGCACCCCGGTGACAGATGATTTTCAGGACCGTGGCACATGCTTGAGCATCCGCTACAACGCTTCTTCAAATCCTTGCGCGAGCGCTCCGTGTTTGCGTGGGAGCGCTATCAGATGCGCGATGTGCTGGTGATCGATCATCCGCTGTGTCAGGCGGTGTTCAGTCGTCAGGGCGCGCAGTTGTTGCACTTCCAGCCCAAGGGGCAAAAACCCTGGCTGTGGTGCGCGGCGAAGTGGCCGCAGGTCGGCGCCATTCGCGGTGGCGTGCCGGTGTGTTGGCCGTGGTATGGCCGGCATCCGAGCGAAAATGCCTGGCCGTCCCATGGCTGGGCGCGCTTGCTCGACTGGAAGCTGCTCGACAGCAACAGTGACGACGATGGCGTGCGATTGCACTGGCAGCTGAAGTTGTGCGACTGGCAGGTGGACTTGCACGCCCACTTGGGTGAACGCATGGAGCTGCGCCTGAGCACCGAGCATCAGGACGACATGCCGTGCCAGTTGAGCCAGGCTTTGCATGCTTACTGGCGTATTGGCGATGTCAGTGAGATAGCGCTGTCTGGGCTCGAGGGCGCGCAGGGTTATGACCAGTTGAGCCGGCAGGCCTGTCAGCAGGAAGGCGAGTTGCGCGTGGATGGCGGTTGTCAGCGAGTGTTCCAGCATGACGGTGAATTGCAGCTCAACGACCACGCCTGGCAGCGGGCGCTGTGTATCGACACGGGTGAAACGGCTGACACGGTGGTGTGGCATCCCGGCTCGCGGCCATTGCTCGGCGTGACCTGGAACGAGATATCCGAATTCGTTTGCGTAGAGGCCGCAAGCGGCGGTACCGACAGCCTGTGCCTTGCACCTGGGGAGCGGGCGCATTTGAGTTTGCAGGCGCGGGTGGGGGCTTAGTTCAAGGGAGGCTGTGTCTGGACTGCCGCCATCGCGAGCAAGCTCGCTCCCACATTTGGAACGCATTCCCCTGTGGGAGCGAGCTTGCTCGCGATGAGGCCAGGACGGTCAGTACAAATACTGGATCAATTAAACTCATCCCCCACCGGATACCGGCTCGCATTCAAACTCTCCTTGATCTTGCGCAAATGCGGCTGGAAATCCACGCCCCGGCGCAAGGTCATGCCGGTGGCGAGCACGTCCAGCACGGTCAACTGGATGATCCGCGAAGTCATCGGCATGTAGATGTCGGTGTCTTCCGGCAGCGGGATGTTCAGGCTCAGGGTGCTGGCCTTGGCCAGCGGCGAGTTTTCCGCGGTCAAGCCGAGCACCGAGGCGCCGTTTTCCCGGGCGATGCGCGCCACTTCCACCAGTTCGCGGGTGCGACCGGTGTAGGAAATGATCACGAACAACTCGCCGGTATGGGCCACCGAGGCAATCATGCGCTGCATCAGCACATCCGCGTGGGCCGTGACGGCAAGGTTGAAACGGAAGAACTTGTGCTGCGCATCCAGTGCCACCGGGGCCGAGGCGCCGAGGCCGAAGAAGTGGATCTGCCGCGCCTGGATCAGCAGGTCGACGGCGCGGCTGATCAGGTTCGGGTCCAGTGCCTGGCAGGCGCTGTCCAGCGAGGCAATGGCGCTGCCGAAGATCTTCTGGGTGTAGGCCTCCGGATTATCGTCGGCTTCCACCGCGCGGCTGACATAGGCGGCGCCACTGGCCAGGCTCTGGGCCAGTTGCAGCTTGAGCTCGGGGTAGCCGCTGACGCCGAACGAACGGCAGAAACGGTTGACCGTCGGTTCGCTGACCGAGGCGGCCTGGGCGAGGGCGGCGATGCTGAAGCGGGTGGCCTGCTGCGGGTTGAGCAGGATTACCTCGGCGACTTTGCGTTCGGCCTTGTTCAGCTCTTCAAGGCGATTCTGGATTTGCTCCAGTAAATTTCGCACGCGGTCCATATAAGTATCCTTTACGCCTGCGCCGATAGGCGCGCGGCTAATGCAAAAAGGGCCTTTGGTGAGGCCCGTCACGGTGGCCTATCCTACTGATGGCTCCGACCGACCACCACTCGGAATCTGTATTTTGCGAAAATGTTGTGGTTATTACTACATTTTCCCTTGAGTGATGCCTTAAAAAAAGGTATTTGTAGCTTAACTTGATAAAAGAACAAACATCATGCTCTCGATTACGGTTGAACCGTGCACCTTTGCCTTGTTCGGCGCCCTTGGCGATCTGGCCTTGCGCAAGCTGTTTCCCGCCCTTTATCAACTCGACGGTGCAGGCCTCTTGCACGAGGACACGCGCATCATCGCGCTGGCCCGTGAACCGGGCAGCGAGCAGGAACACCTGGCGTTCATCACCTCCGAGCTGCGCCGCTATGTCGGTGCCAAAGAGCTGGACGAAGCCGTGCTCGAGCGTTTCCTGGCGCGCCTGAGCTACCTGCACGTCGACTTCCTCAACACCGAAGATTATGTGGCCCTGGCCGAATCCGCCGGCAGTTCGCAGCGGGTCATCGCCTACTTTGCGACCCCTGCCGCCGTGTATGGCGCGATTTGCGAGAACCTGGCCAAGGTCGGTCTGGCAGAAAACACCCGCGTGGTGCTGGAAAAGCCCATCGGTTCGGACCTGGAATCCTCGCGCAAGGTCAACGACGCCGTGGCGCAGTTCTTCCCGGAGAACCGCACCTACCGCATCGACCATTATCTGGGCAAGGAAACCGTCCAGAACCTGATCGCCCTGCGTTTCGCCAACAGCCTGTTCGAAACCCAGTGGAACCAGAATTACATTTCCCATGTGGAAATCACCGTGGCCGAGCAGGTCGGCATCGAGGGCCGCTGGGGTTACTTCGACAAGGCCGGCCAGCTGCGCGACATGATCCAGAACCACCTGCTGCAACTGCTCTGCCTGATCGCCATGGACCCGCCGGCCGACCTGTCCGCCGACAGCATCCGCGACGAGAAAGTCAAAGTGCTCAAGGCCCTGGCGCCGATCAGCCCGGAAGGCCTGACCACCCAGGTGGTGCGCGGCCAGTACATCGCCGGCTACAGCGAAGGCAAAGCGGTACCGGGGTACCTGGAAGAACCCAACTCCAACACCCAGAGCAATACCGAAACCTTTGTCGCCCTGCGTGCCGACATCCGCAACTGGCGCTGGGCCGGCGTGCCGTTTTACCTGCGTACCGGCAAGCGCATGCCGCAGAAGCTGTCGCAGATCGTCATCCACTTCAAGGAACCGTCGCACTACATTTTCGCTCCCGAGCAGCGCCTGCAAATCAGCAACAAGCTGATTATCCGCCTGCAGCCGGACGAAGGCATTTCCTTGCGCGTGATGACCAAAGATCAAGGCCTGGACAAAGGCATGCAGCTGCGCAGCGGCCCATTGCAGCTGAATTTTTCCGACACCTGGAGCAGCGCACGGATTCCCGATGCCTACGAGCGGTTGTTGCTGGAAGTGATGCGCGGCAATCAGAACCTGTTTGTCCGTAAAGATGAAATCGAAGCCGCGTGGAAGTGGTGTGACCAGTTGATCGCCGGGTGGAAAAAATCCGGTGATGCGCCCAAGCCGTACGCGGCCGGGTCCTGGGGGCCGATGAGCTCGATTGCTCTGATCACGCGGGACGGGAGGTCGTGGTATGGCGATATCTGATTTGAAACTGCCGCAGGGCGTCAGCGCCCATGCGTTCAAGAGCCCGGTGCTGCTGGCCGAAAGCCTGGCGCTGAACGTGGCGAAAAAACTGAGCGACGCGATCGAAGCCCGGGGCACTGCGACCCTGGTGGTTTCCGGTGGCCGCAGTCCGGTGGCGTTTTTTCAGCACCTGGCCAAACAGGCGCTGGACTGGCCGAACGTGGTCGTCAGCCTGGCCGATGAGCGCTGGGTGCCGGTGGAGCATGCGGACAGCAACGCGGGTCTGATCAAGCGTTACCTGCTGCAAGGCCCGGCGGCCAAGGCGCAGTTCCTGAGCCTGTACAGCGCCAGTGCCAACCTTGAACAGGCGGCGGAGCAGGCTGACCGTTTGTTGTCCGAGTTGCCGGTGATCGACGTGCTGATCCTCGGCATGGGCGATGACGGCCACACCGCGTCGCTGTTCCCCAACAGCCCGAACCTTGCCGAGGCATTGCAGGCCGATGGTGTCCGTCGCTGCTGGCCGATGCTGGCGCCGACCGTGCCGCATCAGCGCCTGACCATGAGCCGGGCGCTGCTGGCCTCGGCCAGGCATAAGGTTCTATCGATTTCCGGTCAGTCCAAGCTGACCACCCTGAGTACCGCACTGGCCGGTGACGATGTCGCCGCACTGCCGATTCGCGCGTTTCTGCAACCCACGTTAGAGATTTACTGGTGCCCATGAGCCAAGGAACAGCCGCTATGACAAACCCATCCCCGACCGTTTCCATGGCGGACAAAGTTGCCCTGATCGACAGCATTTGCGCGAAAGCGCGGATCCTGCCGGTGATCACCATCGCCCGCGAGCAGGACGTTCTGCCGTTGGCCGACGCCCTCGCGGCTGGTGGCCTGACGGCTCTGGAAGTGACCCTGCGTTCGCAATTCGGCCTCAAGGCCATCCAGATCCTGCGTGAGCAGCGTCCGGAGCTGGTGACCGGTGCCGGCACCGTGCTCGATCGCCACATGCTGGCGGCGGCGGAAGCGGCGGGCTCGCAGTTCATCGTCACGCCGGGCATCACTCGTGACCTGCTGGAAGCCAGCGTCGCCAGCCCGATTCCACTGTTGCCGGGCATCAGCAATGCCTCGGGCATCATGGAAGGCTACGGTCTGGGTTACCGCCGTTTCAAGTTGTTCCCGGCGGAAGTCAGCGGCGGCGTCGCGGCCATCAAGGCTTTGGGCGGCCCGTTCGGCGAAGTGAAATTCTGCCCGACCGGCGGCGTGGGCCCGGCCAATATCAAGAGCTACATGGCGTTGAAAAACGTCATGTGCGTGGGCGGTAGCTGGATGCTCGATCCGGAGTGGATCAAGAACGGCGACTGGGCCCGCATTCAGGAATGCACCGCCGAGGCTTTGGCGCTGCTGGACTGATCGCTTCACCCTACACCTCGTTGTGTGTTCTACGGCTTTACGGTGCACTTGGTCGGTGCACCGTTTTTTTTTGCCCGCGAAAAGTTGAGGCAATTAATACCTGTAGGAGCGAGCTCGCTCGCGATGGTCGTGAACGATAACGCGGGAACCCGATAGCCAGCGGTGCCTGGAAGTTTTTCGCGAGCAGGCTCGCTCCTACAGGTCAGCACAATTGCGCCAGCGCCGTGGTCAGCCGCGTCATGTGCTCGGCGGTGGTGGTCAGCCCCGGAGTGATGCGGATGCACGGGCCGCACGCCGCGCCAGTGCGTACCACGGTGAACAGGTTGTAGTCCTTGAGCAGCCGCTCGACCATCGCCTGCTGATCGGTCTGTGCGATGAAACGCATGGACGTGATGCCGCAGTACAGTCGCGGGTCGTCCGGGGTCAGGACTTCGATGCCCGGTAGTTCGCGCACGGGGCGGACCCACAGGTTGCGCAGGTAGTTGAGCCGAGAACCCTTGGCCGCAGCACCCCCCATCGCCCAATGTTCTTCGAGCACCAGCGGCAGGGTCAGCAGCGCCGGGATGTTCGGGGTGCTGTACGAGGTACGGGCGCGAATGTCAGTGGGTGGAAAATGCATTTCGCCCATGTCCGGGTCGATATCGGCCAGGCGTTCGGGGTCGATGTAGATAAAACCGAGCGTCAGCGGTGCGCCGATCCACTTGTGCAGGTTGTAGCCGGCGAAGGCGATACCGAACTCGGCCAGGTCGAATTCGAACTGACCGAGGGCATGGGCACCGTCGAGGATGACGTCGATGCCGTGTTCCTTCGCCGCGACTGCAATCGCCTGCACCGGCATCACCAGGCCCGTGCGATGGGTGACGTGGGTCAGGGCCATCAGCTTCAGCCGTGGGTGTCGTGCGAAGGTTTCGCGGTAGGTATTGAGCAGGCTGTCGAAGGTTGCCGGGTGTGCGTGTTCGATCTCGATCACTTCGACACCACGATTACGCGCCAGCCAACGCATGGCGCCTTTGACCGTGTCGTATTCCAGATCGCAAATCAGTACCTGATCGCCGGGTTGGAGCCGGTTGTAGTTGCGGATCAGCGATTGCAAACCTTCCGACGCGTTACGGGTCAGGGCGATGCTGTCGGCGGGTACGCCGATCAACCTGGCCAGTTGCGCGCGGATCTTCAGGCTGTCGCCCTGTTCGAAGCGCTGGCGCACATAGACCGAATTGCTGCGGTTGATCAGCTCGATGTTGCGCTGGTACTCCTCGACCACCGTGCGCGACATGCGCCCGAAATAACCGTTCTCCAGGTTGAGCGGGCCGGGTTCGACATCGTAGCGATCGGCAAAGGTTTGCCAGAAGGCTTCATCACGGGCGCGGCGGGTGTTGTCGGGCATGGGGTACTCGGTAGGTGTTCAGTGGCGCGGGGCCGGTTTGCCGTGTTTGGCGCGCAGCGGTTCGAGCAAGTCCGACAAACCGTTGTGGTCGATTTCCTGCATCAGGGCCAGCAGGCCACCCAACTCGCCGTGAGGGAAGCCCTCCCGGGCGAACCAGTTCAGGTAAGGGCCGGGCAAGTCGGCAATGATTCGACCCTTGTACTTGCCGAAGGGCATTTCGCGGGTGATCAGCAGTTCGAGCTTTTCAGGATTCATCGATCGATCGTCTTGATTCAGTCAGTCTGGAAAATACAGGCATTCCGACAAGCCCCTCGCCACAGAGGGTTAGCCGATGCTGATCGCCGGCAGCGTGGTCAAGGTCACGCTCTGTTGCTTGCGTGGCGCGAGGATTTCCGCCTCGCCATCCACCACCAGTTCATCGCGCTGGTTGAACACGCGGGTGGCAATGCGTACGCGAAATTTCGGCAGTTTTTCGAGGATTTCCAGGCGCACGGTCAGGGTGTCGCCGATCTTCACCGGTTTCTGAAAGCTCATTTGCTGGCCGAGGTAGATAGTCCCCGGTCCAGGCAGTTCGCAGGCGACCGCTGCGCTGATCAACGCACCGCTGAACATGCCGTGGGCGATTCGCTCCTTGAACATGGTGCTGGCGGCGTAGTCGGCATCCAGGTGCACCGGGTTGTGATCGCCGGACATCGCGGCGAACAACTGGATGTCGCGCTCTTCGACGGTCTTGCTGTAACTGGCGGTCTGGCCGACTTCGAGGGCTTCGTAAGGGGTGTTGGTAACCTGGGTCATCTGTCTCGATTCCTGTGACGAATTAAAAAATCCACAAAAAACTATTCGGATCGGTGTGGCCGAGGAGTGCTCAAGGCCTGTGCGATCCAGTTCAGAACATCGGCGATGATTTCATCGCGGTTGCTCTCATTGAACAGTTCGTGCCGCGCCTGCGGGTAAACGGTCAATTGCAGGTGCTGGCTGCCGGCCGCCCGCAACGCGTCGGCCAGATCCTTGAGACGTTTGCCTTCGCTCACCGGATCACATTCGCCGCCAATCACCAGCAACGGCAGGCCCGGGTCGATCTGGGCGAGATTGGACGCTTTGCTGATTTGCTGCAAGCCGCCGAGCAAATCGATCCACAGTTGATTGGTGCAGCGAAAACCGCAGAGCGGGTCGTTGACGTACAGATCGACCTGCGCCGGATCACGGCTGAGCCAGTCGAACGGCGTGCGTGCCGGTTTGAATTTGTTGTTGAAGGAGCCGAACGACAGCCATTCGATCAATGCGCTGCGTCCTTTGCGACCCTGGCGCAGGCGTTCGAGACGGGCGATTTGCCGTGCCGCGCGATAAAGCGCCACGGGCTGGAAGTTCGAGCCGCTGAGGATTGCCCCGTGCAGGCTGGCACTGTGGTGCAGCAGATAGGCCTGGGTGATGTAACTGCCCATGCTATGGCCGAGCAGCATGATAGGTACGCCAGGGTGCTGCTGGCCGATGTGCTGGTTGAGGCAGGCCAGGTCGCTGACGACCTTGCACCAGCCATCATCATCGGCGAAATGCCCGAGGGTCCCGTTTTCGGCAGTTTTGCCATGTCCACGCAGGTCCGGCGCGCACACGCCATAGCCCTGTTCACAGAGTTTTTCCGCCAGGGGGCCGTAGCGACCGCTGTGTTCGGCCATGCCGTGGGCCAGCAGAATCATTGCCTTGAGGCTGCCGTCGGGTAGCCACTGGTTGACGAAGAGGCGGCTGTGGTCGCTCGTGGTCAGCCAGAAAGTGTCATGGATCATGGCGGTTCCTTTGCATG
The DNA here is from genome assembly GCF_056402155.1 of Pseudomonas sp. P4_C1. Classification (NCBI taxonomy): domain Bacteria; kingdom Pseudomonadati; phylum Pseudomonadota; class Gammaproteobacteria; order Pseudomonadales; family Pseudomonadaceae; genus Pseudomonas; species Pseudomonas sp. P4_C1. The sequence goes on along the minus strand of NZ_JBFUHY010000029.1, from coordinate 63,112 downwards.
AGGCTGCCTGGTCGCAAACAGCTCGTTGCAGTTTATAGCGCATCCTTGGCTGGGCGTCTGATCAGCCTACGCCACGGCAGAAAGATTCATACGGTCAATGACGGCTGGGGGCATATTTGCCTGCTACGTCATAACTGCTAGTGTCCGTGAAGCTCCGCTTTTTGCATTTTTTTTGAAAAATGACAGAAAAGTGGCCCCGGATAGATTCAGGTAAAGAGGACAACAACAATGCAACCTGATTTCTGGAATGACAAACGCCCGGCCGGCGTGCCCCTGGATATCGATCTGGGAACCTACAAGTCGGTGATCGAGGTGTTCGAGCGTTCCTGCAAGAAGTTTGCTGACCGCCCGGCGTTCAGCAACATGGGCGTGACCCTGACCTACGCCGAACTGGAACGCCAGAGCGCTGCCTTCGCCGGCTACCTGCAAGCCCACACCGATCTGGTGCCGGGTGACCGCATCGCGGTGCAGATGCCCAACGTCCTGCATTACCCGATTGCCGTGTTCGGTGCCTTGCGCGCCGGGTTGATCGTGGTCAACACCAACCCGCTGTACACCGCGCGGGAAATGCGTCACCAGTTCAAGGATTCCGGCGCCCGGGCGCTGGTGTACCTGAACATGTTCGGCCAGAAAGTCCAGGAAGTGCTCCCCGACACCGATATCCAGTACCTGATCGAAGCGAAGATGGGCGACCTGATGCCCACCGCCAAGGGGTGGCTGGTCAACACCATGGTCAGCAAGGTCAAGAAAATGGTCCCGGACTATTCCTTGCCCCAGGCCATTTCTTTCAAGAGTGCGTTGCACATGGGCCGTGGCCTGGGCATCAAGCCGCTGAGCGTCGGCCTTGACGACATCGCCGTGCTGCAATACACCGGTGGCACCACCGGCCTGGCCAAGGGCGCGATGCTGACCCACGGTAACCTGGTGGCGAACATGCAACAGGCACGGGCCTGCCTCAGCCAGTCGGCCAGCGACGGTCAGCCGCTGCTGCGCGAAGGCCAGGAGGTGATGATCGCGCCGCTGCCGCTGTACCACATCTATGCCTTCACAGCGAACTGCATGTGCATGATGGTGACGGGCAACCACAACGTGCTGATCACCAATCCGCGTGACATCGCCGGCTTCATCAAGGAGCTGAAGAACTGGCGGTTCTCGGCGTTGCTGGGGCTCAACACGTTGTTCGTCGCGCTGATGGACCAACCGGACTTCAAGACCCTGGACTTCTCCAGCCTCAAGCTCACCAACTCCGGCGGTACTGCGCTGGTCAAGGCCACTGCCGAGCGTTGGGAGCAACTGACGGGATGCCGCATTACCGAAGGTTACGGCCTGACCGAAACTTCGCCGGTGGCCTGCACCAACCCCTACGGCGATCAATCGCGGATCGGCACGGTCGGCATGCCGGTGCCGGGCACCACGCTGAAAGTCATCAGTGATGACGGCGTCGAGCAACCTTTGGGCGAACGCGGCGAGTTGTGCATCAAAGGCCCGCAGATCATGAAGGGCTACTGGCAGAAACCCGATGCCACGGCCGAAGTGCTGGATGCCGAGGGCTGGTTCAAGTCCGGTGACATTGCGGTGATCGATCCGGACGGTTTCGTGCGCATCGTCGATCGCAAGAAGGACATGATCATTGTCTCGGGTTTCAACGTGTACCCGAACGAGATCGAAGACGTGGTGATGGCACACCCGAAAGTCGCCAACTGCGCGGTCATCGGTGTGCCCGACGAGCGGTCGGGGGAGGCGGTGAAGTTGTTCGTGGTGGCCCGTGAGGCAGGGGTCAGCCTTGAAGAGTTGAAGGCTTACTGCAAGGAGAACTTCACGGCGTACAAGGTACCGAAGCACATCGTGCTGCGTGAGTCGCTGCCGATGACGCCGGTGGGCAAGATCCTGCGGCGGGAGTTGCGGGATATCGCCTGATCTGTGAATGGCCGCGCTTCGCGCGGATCGTCGGAACGCCGCCCGGGGCAAGCCACGCTCCCACAAGGTTCAGTGTCGTACGCAATGGATGTGTACGACGCGAACCCTGTGGGAGCGGGCTTGCCCCGGGCGGCGTTCCGACGATGCTTTTCAGCGGACGCTAAAGCCCCGGTTTTCGTGGGCTACAAGGTTTTATAGGTTTTTTGCTCTAAAATGACTGCTTGCAAGTCTTGAGTCACAATCGTGACCGTAGAGGCCGTTTTTGGCTCTGGTCGACCCCTGGCAAAGCTGCTACTCTCGGCGCGCTTTGTGACTTCTCGGCCTTCTATCAGCCAGATTCACCAATGACCAAACACCAATAATAATCGCATCAAATGCGGTGCTGAATTCGCGTTGCTGAGGAGTGGGCTTCCATGATCGAAGACTTTTGGAAGGATAAGTACCCAGCTGGGATTGCTGCCGACATCAATCCAGACGAGTATCCGAATATTCAGGCAGTGTTGAAGCAATCCTGCCAACGCTTCGCCAACAAGCCGGCATTCAGCAACCTGGGCAAGACACTCACCTACGGTGAACTGTACGAATTGTCCGGTGCGTTTGCCGCTTACCTGCAACAGCATACCGACTTGCAGCCCGGCGATCGAATCGCCGTGCAACTGCCCAACGTGTTGCAGTACCCGGTAGCCGTCTTCGGTGCAATCCGCGCCGGGCTGATCGTGGTCAACACCAACCCGCTGTACACCGCGCGGGAAATGGAACACCAATTCAACGACTCCGGTGCGAAGGCCCTGGTCTGCCTGGCCAACATGGCGCACCTGGCCCAAACCGTGGTGCCGAAAACCGGCGTCAAGCACGTGATCGTCACCGAAGTCGCCGACCTGCTGCCGCCGCTCAAGCGTCTGCTGATCAACAGCGTCATCAAGTACGTGAAGAAGATGGTGCCGGCCTATCACTTGCCCAAGGCCGTCAAGTTCAACGACGTGCTGAGCAAAGGCCTGGGCCAGCCAGTGGCGGAAGCCAACCCGGCCAGCGGCGATGTCGCGGTGCTGCAATACACCGGCGGCACCACCGGCGTGGCCAAGGGCGCGATGCTGACCCACCGCAACCTGGTGGCGAACATGCTGCAGTGCAAGGCACTGATGGGTTCCAACCTCAATGAAGGTTGCGAGATCCTGATCACGCCGCTGCCGCTGTACCACATCTATGCGTTCACCTTTCATTGCATGGCGATGATGCTGATCGGCAACCACAACATCCTGATCAGCAACCCGCGTGACCTGCCGGCGATGGTCAAGGAACTGTCGAAGTGGAAGTTCAGCGGCTTCGTCGGCCTTAACACCCTATTTGTAGCCCTGTGCAACAACGAAGGCTTCCGCAAACTGGACTTCTCCGCGCTGAAAGTCACCTTGTCGGGCGGCATGGCCCTGCAACTGGCGGCGGCCGAACGCTGGAAAGCGGTGACTGGTTGCGCCATCTGCGAAGGCTACGGCATGACCGAAACCAGCCCGGTGGCGACAGTCAACCCGATCCAGAATATCCAGGTCGGCACCATCGGCATTCCGGTGCCGTCGACCCTGTGCAAAGTCATCAACGATGCCGGTGTCGAGCAGCCGCTGGGCGAAATCGGCGAGCTGTGCGTGAAAGGCCCGCAGGTCATGAAAGGCTACTGGCAGCGCCAGGAAGCCACCGATGAGATCCTCGACAGCGAAGGCTGGTTGAAGACCGGTGACATCGCGCTGATCCAGCCCGATGGCTACATGCGCATTGTCGATCGCAAGAAAGACATGATCCTGGTTTCCGGTTTCAACGTGTACCCGAACGAACTCGAAGACGTGCTGGCGACGCTGCCGGGCGTGCTGCAATGCGCGGCCATCGGTGTACCGGACGAGAAGTCGGGCGAGGCGATCAAGATTTTCATCGTTGCCAAGCCGGGCGTGACCCTGACCAAGGAACAGGTGATGGAGCACATGCGCGCCAACGTCACCGGATACAAGGTCCCGCGCTCCGTGGAGTTCCGCGATGCACTGCCGACCACCAACGTCGGCAAGATCCTGCGTCGTGAATTGCGCGATGAAGAGCTGAAGAAGATCAACGCGAAGAAAGCCACCGCGTAAAACAAGAAGCCCCGCAGATGCGGGGCTTCTTGTTGGTGCGCCTGAAGGATCGTCAGTGCTTGTCAGATCGCTATCGTCGGAACGCCGCCCGGAGCAAGCTCGCTCCCACAGGTGATCGGATTCCTTCTGATGGAGCCCGATTGAATGTAGGAGCGAGCCTGCTCGCGAAAAATCTCCAGACTACGCGTTCATTCAGGCAGCCCGAGTCATCGTTGACGCCCATCGTCGGAACGCCGCCCGGAGCAAGCTCGCTCCTACAATCGAAACGGCGCGAAGTTGACGTTGGTGCCCGCCGGGCGCATGTCCTGCAGGAAGGAGTCCTTGTCGGCGCTCAGTTCCAGGCTCAATGCAGCCTTGCGCTTGCCTTCATTACGCACCACCAGGCCTTCGAGCTTCTCGCGCAGGAACACGGTCGGCACTTTCAGGTGCAGCAGTTCGTCGGTGTCCGGCGTGTGCATCAGCAGGTGAATCCACTCGTACTGACCGATTGCAAGGCGCGTCACCGGGAGGTCGAACCACCAGATGTTGCGGTTACGGTTCAGTTCGGCGAAGTGGCAGTTGTTGACGCCAAGCACAGCACCGCCGAGTTCCTGGTTTCTGCGGGCAATGGCCTGCTTTTTATCGAGTTTCATAACATTCCTACGGGATTGGATCTTCAGCGCCATGGCCTGAATGTGTTGCGCATTCTCAGGGGTCGGCCCGCAAACATAAAGCGCAACCTGCACTGAACGATGAAATGTCGTGGTGAAATTAAATGAAACTCCCTGTAAAAGCCCCCGGTCAACCTTGTGTAACGACTTTCCTGCATTGAAATGCCTTTAATGAAAAGAAGACACGGCCATCTGCAGATGGCCGTTTTTGTGTCAGCCTGAACTTGCGCATTGAAATTGTTTCAAAGTCGCCATCTGGGCTACCTTGATGAAAGAAATCGGCCCCTGAGTCGCCACGACTTCCACCCAAATCCGTATGCGGCGAATGGAGACGCGAATGATTTTCCCGGACATGAGAGGCTTGCCCCTGCACCGTGTGATGATGCGCACGGTCACTGAGTTCGTCGCCGACGAGATGTCGACCTATGCCTCGGCGTTGGCCTATCAAATGCTGTTTTCGCTGTTTCCGTTCATCCTGTTCCTGATTGCCCTGATCGGCTTCCTGCACCTGCCGGATTTCTTCTCCTGGCTGCGCCTGCAATCGGAACTGGTGCTGCCGCCCCAGGCACTGGAGCAGGTCAACCCGGTAATCGACCAGCTTCAGCAGTCCAAGGGTGGGTTGCTGTCGGTGGGTATCGTGATTGCGCTGTATACCGCGTCCGCCGGTGTGCGGTTGATGATGAGCGCGATGAACGCTGCCTACGACGTGGTAGAAGGGCGTCCGCTGTGGAAACGCTTTCCGTTGTCGATCATCTACACCGTCGGCATTGCCGGCATGCTGCTGATCGCAGCAGCGCTGATGGTGCTCGGGCCGCAGGTGATGGAGTGGATCGCTGCGCAAGTCGGCCTTGAGAACTTCATTGTCACGCTCTGGACCATCGCGCGCTGGCCGGTGATCGTGATTCTGATGATGGTCGCGGTGGCGTTGATCTACTACGTCATGCCCGACGTCAAACAGGAATTCCGCTTCATCACCCCAGGCTCGGTGCTGGCGGTGGTGGTGTGGATCATCGCTTCCCTGGGTTTCGGTTTGTACGTCAAGGAGTTCGCCAACTACAACGCCATGTATGGCAGTATCGGTGCGATCATCGTGCTGTTGCTGTACTTCTACATTTCCGCAGCGGTGCTGCTGCTGGGCGCGGAGATGAACGCGGTGATCGAGCACATGTCGCGAGAGGGCAAGGACCCTGGCGAAAAAGTGGCTGGCGAGCATGGTCCCGTCCATGAGGAAAAGCACCACGTGTCGGGACTGGGCCGCGATCACTCACACAAATCGACCATTGATGAAATCTGATCATGATTCGTGAAATTCTGAAAATGGGCGATGAACGCCTGCTGCGCATTGCCCCGCCAGTGCCGGCCGAAATGTTCGACAGCCCCGAGTTGTGGCAACTGATCGATGACATGTTCCAGACCATGGAAAGCGTAGGGGGCGTTGGCCTCGCTGCCCCGCAGATCGGCGTCGACCTGCAACTGGTGATCTTCGGTTTCGAGCACAGCGAGCGTTATCCGGATGCCGAGGCCGTGCCGCAGACGATCCTGATCAACCCGTTGATCACGCCGCTGAGCCCGATTCTGGAAGAGGGCTTCGAAGGCTGTTTGTCGGTACCGGGACTGCGCGGCGCGGTGCAGCGTTACCAGCAGATTCGCTACGAAGGCGTCGACCCCAAGGGCGAGCCCATCGTGCGTTTTGCCTCAGGGTTCCACGCGCGGGTGGTGCAGCATGAGTGTGATCACCTGATCGGCCGCCTGTACCCGTCGCTTGCTCGCGTTGGCGTCGTGTCAATCAGCATCAATGCTATCTGTCACACCGCCATCGCGAGCAAGCTCGCTCCCACATTTGACCTTCATCAGGCTTGAGCAGGCGCCAACCCCATCGCAATCATCGGCTTGCTGCGCGCATAACGGCTCAACCGTTCAACCATCGCGTAAGGCATCGGCGGATCAAAAGTAAACCCGCGTCGCTCATAAAACCCCCGTAAGTCCGGATGACAGAACAACCACACCGGCTGTTCGCAATCCTTCACCGCGGCCGCAATCAACCCGGCGGCAATCCCTTGTTCGCGACACTCCGGATCGACAAACAACCCGGTCAGCCAATGCCCACCGGACACCGGACGCAAACACAGTGCGGCAACAATCTGGTCACGCCGTGCCACCCACAACCGTGCGTCGCGCACGGCTTTCATCGACGATTGGTGAGCGCGGTAGAACTTGTTCATCAATGGCCATAACGGCTCGTCGAGCAGGGTGAATTGGGTATCGGGCATGGTCTCGGGCTGTCGGTGTGCAAAGCGGGCTATTATAAAAGAACGCACGCGCCGGGATAGGTGTATACCTGTTCTCACATCCCCATGAGTGGAGTACGCATCATGTCCAAAGGTCTGGATTCAAAGAAAGCGGCGAAAAAGAAACCAGTGAAAACCGCCATTGAAAAACGCGCGGACAAGAAGGCCAAAAAGGTCGGCGTGTTCGGTCACTGATTCCGCGTTGTTCGATCGCTCCCATGCGCCATGGGAGCGATCTTCCTGAAAATAATCTGCAAGATTTCCCAAGGCTATTGCACAGAAGGGGACTGGTCCCCGATCTGAGCAACGCCATGCCCCATTACTTTGATAACGCCCACCAGGAAGAAATCGAAACCCTGCGCCGACGTTTCACAGCGCGCACCGAATGGCCGACCTGGTTGCTGTTGATCGGTGTGTACGGCGCCTGGTTTGGCATTGTGTTGAACAGCCATCGGTTGGGTTTGTGGTGGAGCACGCTGTTGCTGATTCCATTGCTGGTGTTGTGGCTATCCGTACAACACGAACTGCTGCACGGTCATCCCACGCGTTGGCCAACCCTGAACAAAACCCTTGGCTACGCGCCGTTTGCCGTCTGGTATCCGTACACCTTGTACCGCGATAGCCATTTGCTGCATCACCGCGACGAGGACCTGACCATCCCCGGTCGCGATCCGGAAAGCCGTTACCTGAGCGCCGGGCAGTGGCAGGGCAGTTCACTGCTGGTGCGCAGCCTGCACTGGCTGAACAAAACCGTGCTTGGCCGCTTTGCCCTGGGTGCACCGCTGGCCTTGCTGACGCTGGCTCGCGAAGAACTGCAGCGCTTGAGAGCGGGTGAGCGTCAGGCCTGGCTGATGTGGTTGAGTCACGGCTTGATGACAGGAGTGATGCTGCTGTTTATCGCAAGCTTCAGTGTGTTGCCGGTTTGGCATTACCTGTTTTTGATCAGTGTGCCGGCACTGTCGATCGCCATGATTCGCTCCTACTATGAACATCGTCCTCACGCGGCACCGGAGCAACGCACCGTGCTCAATGAAGCGGCATGGCCGTGGCGCTGGCTGTTCCTGAACCTGAATTTTCATCTGGTGCATCACGAATTGCCGGGGTTGCCCTGGTACGACTTGCCCCGCGCTTACAGGGCTCGCCGCGAGCAATGGCTGGCGCGCAGTGGTGGGTTTCTGGTGCAGGGTTATGGACAGTTGTGGCGTGAACATGGCGTCAAAGTCATCGACAGCCCAAGGCATCCGTTTTACTGAATTTTTGAATCGCCACTGACCTACTGTGGGAGCGAGCTTGCTCGCGATAGCGGTCTGACAGTCAACTCATTTGTTGCCAGTTACACCGCCATCGCGAGCAAGCTCGCTCCCACAGGGGATTTACGTTGCATGGGACTATATCGATGACCCAACACATCGCCGAACTGCTGATGTACACCGCCCCCGAACCCATCCACCAGGCCAACGAACGCTGGCTGGCGCGAATCCTCGAGCACCTGGGCGAAACCCGCCGTGATGTCGAAGGCCTGTCCCTGATGCAGGTGTGGTTGTCGCCGCACTTGCTGCTGACACAAACCTGCGGCTATCCGCTGATGACGGCATTGCGCGGCAAGGTCCGGGTGCTGGGGCGGCCTCGTTATGAGCTGCCGGACAGCAGCGATGGCAATCATTGCAGCCTGATTCTGGGACGCCTTGATGAGGCACGTCGAACCCTGGCGGATTTTCGCGGCAGGCTAGGCGTGATCAATGGCCAGGACTCCAACAGCGGCATGAATCTGCTGCGCCACCGGTTGGCGCCGCTGCAACGTGACGGACGGTTTTTTGCTCAGGTGGGAATCAGCGGCAGCCATCGCGAAAGCCTGCGCTGGCTGCGCGAAGGCCTTGCCGATCTGGCGGCCATCGACAGCGTGACCTTTGCCTACCTGGCGCGCCATGCCGCAGAGGAAGTGGCCGGCTTGCAGGTGATTGCCCGCAGTGCGCTCAGTCCTGCCTTACCGTTCATTACCGCCGCGACGGTCAACGATGAGCAGGCTGAAGAGCTTCTGCGGGTGATGAACCTGGCGTTGCGCGAATTACCGGAGGTTGCCGAAATCCTCGGTTTGCCAGAGGTACTGCCCGCCAACGAAAGCGACTATCAGGTTGTGCTCGATTATCAGCGTGAGGCTGAGACGTTGGGGTATGGGGAATTGCGATAGCGGCCTATTAGGCAATACTTTTTAATTCCATAAATTAATATAAAAATAAGTTTTAAGTAYTATTAATGAATAAGGCTCCTTGCTAGGATTCGCCTCACCGGACCACCGGACATTCAGCGACCCCTAACCCAGGAGCCCCTATGTCCGGCGCCGATATTCTTCATCGCAAACACGTGGACGGCCTGTTCCGCGCTCACTACCACTGGCTCTGCACGCGCCTGCGTCAGTCTCTGAACGATGCCGCCGCTGTCGAAGACATTGCCTGCGAAACTTTCGTGCAATTGCTCGAAGCCCCTGGCCTGACGGCCATCCGTGAACCCCGTGCCTTGCTCACCACCATCGCCCGGCGCCTGCTCTATCAGCGTTGGCGTCGAGGTGATCTGGAGCGCAGCTATCTTCAGCAACTGCAACAGGTCGAGCCGGTCCATGCCGAATCGCCGGAGGAACTGGCTCAGTTGTCCCAGACCCTGTCCCGTGTGGCTCGCAGCCTTCAGCGGCTGCCGGGCAAAGTGCGTTCGACCTTCCTGCTGTCGCGGATCGACGGCCTGACCTATCCGCAAATTGCCGCTGCGCTGGGCATCTCGCTGCGTTCGGTCAGCGACTACATGACCCGTTCCCAGGCCCTGTGCGACCGGCACAGCGCCAACCAATCCTTGAACCGCCCACTCCAGAACAAGAGGTCCGCATGAGATCGATCAAAACCCTGCTCGGCAGTTCGTTGCTGGCCCTGAGCCTGTTGTCCCACCCGGCCTCGGCCACGGAGAAAGTCGCGCCCATTCACTTTGGCGATATCACTTGGGAAAGCGGCAGCCTCATCACCGAAATCCTGCGCCTGATCGTTGAAAAAGGTTACGGCTACCCGACCGACACGCTGCCGGGCAGCACCGTCAGCCTTGAAGCGGCGTTGGCCAAAAACGATATCCAGGTCATCGGTGAAGAGTGGGCCGGACGCAGTCCGGCCTGGGTCAAGGCTGCCGCGCAGGGCAAAGTGTTCGGCCTCGGCGATACGGTCAAAGGCGCCACCGAAGGTTGGTGGGTGCCGGAGTACGTGATCAAGGGCGATCCCGAGCGCGGCATCAAGCCATTGGCCCCGGAGCTGAAATCCGTTGCTGATCTGGCGAAATACAAGGACGTATTCCGCGACCCTGAAGACCCGAGCCGCGGACGTTTCCTCAACAGCCCGACCGGCTGGACCTCGGAAATCGTCAACAGCCAGAAACTCAAGGCCTATGACCTGACCGCCAGCTACGTCAACTTCCGCACCGGCTCCGGTGCCGCACTGGATGCCGAGGTGGCGTCTTCGATCCGCCGTGGCAAACCGGTGCTGTTCTATTACTGGTCGCCAACACCGCTGTTGGGGCGTTTCAAACTGGTGAAACTCGACGAACCGCCGTTCGACGCGCAAGCCTGGAAAACCCTGGCCGACGCCAATAACCCCAATCCCAAAGGCACCCGCTCGATGCCAGCGAGCCTGGCCATCGGCGTATCGGCACCGTTCAAGGCGCAATACCCGGACCTTGTGACGTTCTTTGAAAAGGTCGACCTGCCGATCGATCTGTTGAACCAGACCTTGGGCCAGATGAGTGAAAAGCGCCAGAAACCCCGGGAAGTCGCCGAAGCGTTTCTGCGTGAGCAGCCACAGGTGTGGAAGGGCTGGGTGCCGGGGGAGGTGGCTATCAGGGTGAGTGCCAGTTTGTAGTTTTGTGTTGTCTGGACTGCAGTCATCGCGAGCAGGCTCGCTCCCACATTAAGTCTGTATTGCCCACAAAACCCRTGGTCAACAAAGATCCCCTGTAGGAGCGAGCCTGCTCGCGATTGATCTAACGTCCTACGCCAACTCTGCGGCCAGCGCGGCTTTCACCGCCGGCCGCAGATCTACCCTGGCCTGAAACCTTGCCAACGCCGGCCACTCATTCAAATCAATCTCAAATAACCGAGCCCAACGCAACACCGTAAACAAATACGCATCAGCAATACCGAACCCGCCCGCCATCAAATAATCCTGCCGCTCCAGCGTCTGGTTCAACACGGCCAAACGCTTGAACAGTTTCTCCTTGATCAGCGCTTTCACTTCATCCGGAAATCGAGCGTTGAACAACCAACCGAGCCCGCCATGAATCTCCGTCGAGATGAAGTTCAGGCATTCCTGCAATCGCACCCGCTCAAATGTCCCTTGGGCTGCGGCCAGTTTCGCGTCTGGATGTAGATCAGCCAGGTATTGCAGGATCGCCGGGCCTTCGGTCAGCACTTCGCCGTTATCCAGTTGCAAGGCGGCCACGTATCCCTTGGGGTTGATGGCCAGGAAATCATCGCCAGCAGCGGTTTTCTTGGTGGCGTTATCGACGCGGATCAATTCGAAGGGCAGTTCCAGTTCGCGCAATACGATATGTGGCGCGAGCGAGCAGGCTTGGGGGGCGTAATACAGCTTCATGGGGCGGGCTCTGGTTGTGGGTTTACGCCAGTGTCATAGTGCGCGGTACCCCCGGTAAAATTAATCTTTCAGAAATCTGCCATAAGGAACGCTACTGCCATGATGAACCTGATGCACTGGCGAATGGTGGTGGCCGTGGCGGATACCGGCAACATCACCCGCGCTGCCGAACGGGTCGGCATGACCCAGTCAGGCGCCAGCCAGGCCCTGGCCTTGATCGAGGAAACCCTGGGCGTTCAATTGTTCATCCGGGAAAATCGCCAGACGTTGCCGACAGCCATCGGCCTGCCGGTCATCGAGCAGGCACGGACCATGCTCGGCGCGCTGGAAGCCATTCGCAGCACCGTCGAGGCCGCAAAAGGTGTTGAACGCGGGACGATTCGCCTGGCCAGTTTTCCCATGGTACTGGCGACCTTTCTGCCACCGTTGCTGCGTCAGTTCAACCGGCTTTACCCCGGCATCGAGGTGGTCGCCCTGGAAGTCAGCGATGACGAAGTGGAAACCCTGCTCGGCGCGGGGCTGGTGGATGTCGGCGTGGTGCTCAATCCGTCTGCCGAGCGCAAGGCCAGTCCATTGGGACGAGATGCCTGGATGGCGGTGTTGCCCGGAGGCCATCCACTGGCGCGGCGAACTCATGAAGAGGGCGTCTCCCTCGACGAATTGTCGAAGCAACCTTTTGTACTGGCCACGGGCGGTTGTTCGACCAATGCGCGAAGCCTGGCTGCCGATGCGGGGCTGCAACTGCAGGATGTGCGCGTCGAGGTCCGTGAATGGAGCAGTGCGTTCACCCTGGTGCGGGAAAACATCGGCGTGAGCCTGGTGCCGGAGATGACGCTGCCAGGCAATCGGCAGGGGTTGCGCGTGGTGCCGGTGCTGCCGCGGATCGAGCGCGAGTTTGCCTTGGTGGTCGCGGCGAACAAACCACCGTCGGCAGCGGTGCAGGCGCTGCTGGACATGCTCGATGGACAGTAGCCTCGACAAGCTGTTGAACCGATTTTGTCCTCAATGCCGGCCGACTAGTGGCCTTGCAAGCCCGAGGTTGCCTTGCTGTGTGGCGATCCAGGCGGCAACCTGCGGCCATTCAAGGCAAGCCGTTGCAGCAATGCTTCAGGAAACCGGGGTGTTGCGCCAGGCGTTTGAAATACTCATCGATGGCGGGGTAGTCAGGACGGTCGATCGGCGTCATCAGCCAGCGATTGACTGACAGCCCGATGACAACGTCGGCCAGAGTAAAGCTTGGCCCGGCGACATAGGCCTTGGTGGTCGCGAGTTGATGTTCGAGGATGCTCATTTTCTGGTTCCAGCCGCGGATGCCGACGTCGAGGCGATGGGCGTCCTGGAATTCCGGGTCCTTGCGCACCAGTGCCATGAACGCATAGGTCCAGGACGGATTGAGCTCGATGGCTTGCCAATCCATCCACTGCTCCACCCGAGCGCGGGCGGCCGGTTCGCCAGGCAGCAGTTCGTGGTGGTGTTGGTGTTTGCCGGCCAGATAGCGGCAGATGGTATTGGATTCCCACAACACGCCGGCTTCATCGATGATCACCGGCACCTGAGCGTTGGGATTGAAGCGCAGGAACTCGGGGCTGTGGGTGGACGCGAAGCCACTGCCCCAGTCCTCGCGTTCGTAGGTTATGCCCAGTTCTTCGCAGGTCCACAGGACTTTTCTGACGTTGATGGACGAGGCTTTGCCGAGAATTTTCAGGGTGTGTTCCATTTGAGCAACTCCATCGCGAATGGCGTAGGTGTAATTGTAGGAGCGGTCTGTAGGAAAGGCGTTTCGACAGGTTTCCGCTGCCTACGAATTATTGCGTCATTGCCTACAACTACGCCAGAATCCGCCGGCTTGTGCGCCTGGTATCCGGACTCTATCGTTCCGCGTCGCTGCAAATTCAGCGATCGGGTTTCGCAGCCCGGGTATCTCTAGACGCATGGCGTCCACCGTTCGTGATCAGGTGATTTTGTGCCTGGCAGTTCACGTTATGGCGGCTGTGCGTGGGAGACCTTCGGGTCTACCGGGTTCTAGAGTCCCGGTCTGCGACCCGCGTACAGCTGCCACCCTTCGTATCGCAGCGAATCGTGGCAGCTCCATTACTCTAGGAGCATCACCATGTTCAAACCCACGCCGAACCCCCCACGCAATCCCAGCCCAATGTTCTCCATCTCTCCCGGCATCAATAACGAAACCCTGTTGGCGCACGCCTGCGAATCGTTGGCCTCGGCGAGCGTCATGACCAATGACTTTGCGGCATTCCTGGAAGGTAGCCAGCGCAATACGGCATTGGCGATTGCACAGATCATCATGCTGGCCGAGCTGGCGGTGAACCGGGTGCTGGATAACCTCGATCCGCAGGATTAATCGCGGAACCTGTGTCGCGCCTACGTGCTTTCACGCACCTTCAACTCAAACCCCATGTCCTGCACCGGCTTGGCCACGGTATTGCCGGCCATCAGCGTCAGCATTTGTTCCGCCGCGCGGCGGCCGATGGCTTCGCGTGGGGTGTTGATGCTGCTCAGGCGCGGGACCATGTGTTCGGACATCGGCAAGTCGTTGAAGCCGAGGATCGCCACTTGCTCGGGGATCTTGATTCCGCAGCGCATCGCTTCGAGCAAGGCGCCCTGGGCCAGGTCGTCGTTGCCGAAGAAGATCGCGTCGACATCCGGATGACTGGCCAGCAGTTGCAGGAACAGTTCGCCGCCGAGGCCGACGGAGGATGAGCGGGGCGTCAGCACTTCCAGGTCCGGGTCATACAGACCGGCCTTTTGCAGGGCTTTGCGGAAGCCTTCGCCACGCAGCAAGGTGCGCTGGTCGAGTTGCGCGCCGATGTAGGCCAGGCGTTTGCGGCCGCGAGACAGCAAGTGTTCGGCAGCCGTTTCGCCGGCGGCCAGTTGCGAAAAGCCAACGCAATTGAGCCCGGCCGCGCTGTCCAGTTCCATCATGTACACGCAAGGAATGTTGCTGGCTTCGATCATCCGCCGCGAACTTTCGGTGCGGTCGAAACCGGTCAGGAGCAGGCCTCGGGGTTGATAGGCCATGTAATTTCGCAGCAGGTTTTCTTCTTCATCGCGGGAATAGTGGAAGTTGCCGATCAGCACTTCGAAGCCCTTGGGGCGTAAAACCCGATGAATGGCTTCCAGGGTGTCGATGAACAAAAGGTTCGACAGCGACGGCACCAACACCACCACCGATTGGCTTTGGGCCGAGGCCAGGGCACGGGCGGCAGGGTTGACGACATAGTTGAGGTCCAGCGCCGCTTTCTGCACCTTTTCCACAAGTTCAGTGGCCACGGTGCTGACGCCACGCAGGGCGCGGGAGGCGGTGATCGGGCTGACGCCGGCCAGTCGGGCAACTTCGTTCAGGGTAGGGCGGCCAGTGGTGCGGGTATTTTTATCGTTCTTGGTTGTGTTCATCGACGGCTTGCCAAACAAAATTCAAGGCACTAAGGTAGCGCTGTCTCGATGCAGCTGCAAATGCGTGAGCGAGGGTTCGCCTGATCCTTGCTTTTTGGCGTCGGGACCTAACTGCTGCAACCCATAAAATGACAAGAAAGGCGTCGGCAACTTCTGCTTTTGCTCTAGTGTCATAACTGGCAAAGGTAGCGCTGTCTGCGCGCTGAGGTGTTACATGAATCATCCCATCACCGCCCTGGTCATCATGGGCGTTGCCGGTTGCGGCAAGACGTGCGTCAGCGAGGCCCTGTGCCATTTGAGCGGCGCCACGGCCATTGAAGGCGACTCTTTCCACCCTGCCGCCAATATCGAAAAGATGAGCGCGGGGATCCCCCTGAACGACGAAGACCGCGCCGGCTGGCTCGACAGCCTGTGCGATGAACTGCGCCGCGTCGACGCCAAGGGCCAGCGCGCGGTGCTGACCTGTTCGGCGCTCAAGCACATCTATCGCGAACGTTTGCGCAGTGCCTTGCCGGGCCTGGGCTTTGTGTTCCTTGAACTGACCCCCGAAGTGGCCGCCGACCGCGTCTCCCATCGGCCAGGCCACTTCATGCCGTCGACCCTGATCGACAGCCAGTTCGCCACCCTCGAATCGCCCGTCGGCGAGCCGTTGACCCTGGCGCTGGATGCTTCGACCCATAGCGTCGAGCAACTGGCGGCGCAGGCTCATGCCTGGTGGCAGGCGCACGGCCTGAAACAGGCGGTATGACTGTGTTTGCAAAGACAGCGCTGTCCTCACGACTTCTGATCAACCCGCTTTAATAACAACAACAACCAGGAGACACCCCTAATGTTTGGCATGTCCCACGAGACGTTCCTGCTGCTCGATGCAGTGGTCACGGTGATCGGGCTTATCGTCCTGATCACCAAGTTCAAATTTCACCCCTTCATCGCCCTGATCATCGCCGCAGCCTTCCTCGGGCTGACCTCCGGCATGCCGATCGGCACCATCATCAAGGCGTTCCAGGACGGCTTCGGTGGCGTGCTTGGCTTTGTCGGCATCATCCTCGCGCTGGGCACCATGCTCGGCAAAATGATGGCCGAGTCAGGCGGTGCGGATCAGATTGCGCAGACGTTGATCCGCGCCTTCGGCAAGGACAAGGTGCAGTGGGCGATGATGTTCGCCGCGTTCCTGGTCGGTATTCCGCTGTTCTTCGAGATCGGCTTCGTGCTGCTGATCCCGCTGGTGTTCATCGTGGCCCGCCGTACCGGTGTGTCGATCATCAAGATCGGTATCCCGTTGCTGGCCGGTCTGTCCGCCGTGCACGGTCTGGTTCCGCCGCACCCGGGTCCGTTGCTGGCGATCGGCGTGTTCGGTGCCGACATCGGCAAGACCATTCTTTATGGTCTGATCGTTGCGTTGCCAACCGCCATCATCGCTGGCCCGATCTTCGGTACCTTCATTGCCAAGCACATTCCTGGTCATCCGAATCAGGAACTGGTGGATCAACTGGTGCGCGATGAGAATGCAGGCGATCTGCCTAGCTTCGGCATTACCCTGATCACTGTACTGTCACCCGTGTTCCTGATGTTGCTCAAGACCTTTGCCGATGTGGTGCTGCCGGACGGCAACTTCTTCCGCACTTTCATGGACCTGATCGGTCACCCGATCTCGGCCCTCCTGCTGGCGTTGCTGCTGTCGCTGTACACCTTCGGCTACAAGCAGGGCATCGGTTCGCAACAGATGCTCAAATGGCTGGACGCGAGCCTTGCGCCGACCGCCGCGATCATCCTGATCATCGGTGCCGGTGGTGGTTTCAAGCAGATGCTGGTAACCAGCGGTGTAGGTGATGTGATCGGTCACATGGCGGTGGCTGCACAGATCTCGCCGATCCTGCTGGCCTGGCTGGTGGCAGCGGTGATTCGTATCGCGACCGGTTCGGCGACCGTGGCGACCATTACCGGTGCCGGCATTGTGGTGCCGGTGGTGGGGATGATTCCGGGCGTGAACCGCGAACTGCTGGTGCTGGCCACCGGTGCAGGTTCCCTGATCCTGTCCCACGTCAACGACGCCGGTTTCTGGCTGGTCAAGCAATACTTCAACATGACCGTGGCCGAAACCTTCAAGACCTGGACCGCGATGGAAACCATCCTGTCGGTGGTGGGCCTGGGCTTTATCCTGTTGTTGTCGCTGTTCGTTTAAGCGATTCGGCAGGCACAAAAAAACCGCAGCGATGCGGTTTTTTTGTGGGTGATCGATTTAAAGGCAGAACACAATCAATGTAGGAGCGAGCCTGCTCGCGATAGCGGACTTGCATTCAACATCTTCGTTGAAGGTTAAGCCCTCATCGCGAGCAGGCTCGCTCCTACAGGTTTTTGTGTCAGGCGTTGGTTTTCTGTGCCAACCCATCCGCCCGAAACATCCCGCGAATCCCGCGTACAGCCTGACGAATCCGGTCCTGGTTTTCGATCAGGGCGAAGCGCACGTGATCATCGCCGTACTCGCCAAACCCGACGCCCGGCGAGACACACACCTTGGCCTCGGACAGCAGTTTCTTGGCAAACTCCAGCGAGCCCAGGTGCGCATAAGCCTCGGGAATCTTCGCCCAGACGTACATCGACGCTTTCGGGTTTTCCACCATCCAGCCCAGCTCATGCAGGCCCTTGACCAGCACGTTGCGCCGCTGCCGGTATTGCTCTGCGATGTCGCGCACGCATTGCTGATCGCCTTCCAGCGCGGCAATCGCCGCCACTTGCAGCGGGGTGAAGGTGCCGTAGTCGTGGTAGCTCTTGATCCGCGCCAGGGCGTTGACCAGTTCCGGGTTGCCGACCATGAAGCCAATGCGCCAGCCGGCCATGTTGTAGCTCTTGGACAGGGTGAAAAACTCCACCGCAATGTCCTTGGCCCCCGGCACCTGCATGATCGACGGGGCTTTCCAGCCGTCGTAGACGATGTCGGCGTAAGCCAGGTCGTGCACCACCAGCACGTCGTACTGCTTGGCGAGGGCGATCACCCGTTCGAAGAAGTCCAGCTCCACGCACTGCGCGGTAGGGTTGGACGGGAAGCCGAGGATCATCATCTTCGGCTTGGGGATCGAACCACGAATCGCCCGCTCCAGTTCAGCGAAAAAATCCACGCCCGGCACCAGCGGCACCGACCGCACCTGGGCACCGGCAATCACCGCGCCGTAGATGTGAATCGGGTAGCTCGGGTTCGGCACCAGTACGGTGTCGCCCTGATCCAGGGTGGCCAGCATCAGGTGCGCCAGGCCTTCCTTGGAGCCGATGGTGACGATGGCTTCGCTTTCCGGGTCGATGTCGACCTCGTAGCGATCCTTGTACCAGTTGGAAATCGCCCGGCGCAGGCGCGGAATACCCTTGGAGGTGGAGTAACCGTGGGTGTCTTCGCGCTGGGCCACCGTCACGAGTTTTTCGACGATGTGCGGCGGCGTGGCGCCGTCGGGGTTGCCCATGCTCAAGTCGATGATGTCTTCGCCACGACGACGGGCGGCCATCTTCAGCTCGGCGGTGATGTTGAAAACGTAAGGGGGGAGTCGATCTATGCGCGCAAAGCGGCGCGGCGAACCTTGTTCGGCCATTGTTGCCTCGGATAACGTAAGCGCCCGGAACCGTCCGAGCGACGCTGGCCACTGCGGTGGCCTGTGGCGGAATGTACGGGCAGCTGTGGCAGACTGTCCAGCCTCCATGTAAACAATTTTTTCCGAAGGATAGGGTTCGATGGAATTTACCAGCGGCTTCTTGCTGAGCCTCTCGCTGTGCCTGGATATCGGCGTGGCCAACATCGCAATGATCACCCTGGCCATGCAGCGCGGCTATTTCCAGGGCTTTGCCCTGGGCCTTGGGACCTGCGTCGGCGACCTGATCTACGCGGTGCTGGCGCTGGCCGGCATGACCGTATTGCTGCAGTACGAAACCGTGCGTTGGGTGTTGTGGATCGGTGGCTCGGCGCTGCTGGTGTACTTCGCGGCGAAGATGATTTATTCGGCGATCCACCATGAGGCGCTGTTGGCCGAGACCGCCGAGGTGGGCCACAACTCCCATCGCAAGGAGTTCTTTCGCGGGATTTTCCTGGCCATGTCGTCGCCCAGTGCGATTCTCTGGTTCGCCGCTGTGGGCGGTACGCTGATCGCCCGTTCCGGTGGCGGTGGCGCCCTCAGTTCCGCGCTGTTTCTCGGCGGTTTTCTCTGCGCGGGGATTCTCTGGTGTGTCGGGCTGTGCTTTGCCGCGAGCCACGGCGGCAAGTTGCTCGGCGACAAATTGCTGCGTTACTCCTACATGGCATCGGCGGCGATCTTCTGCTATTTCGCGGTCTACGTGATTCTATCTGGCTATAACGAGTTCGTTGGCGCCGCTGCCGTCGAGCAATTGCACGCACTGTAATTGGGCGAATCGGGTTTGGCTTCTATACTCCCAGCCGAACCCATTTTATGTGTCAGGAGTCGAGTCATGGAAGAGTTAGCACGCGTCGAACTGACGCAACCGCGCTTCGAACACGGGCACTTCCTGCTGATTGCAGGGCTTGGTGGACGATTCACCCAGCAATCCACCCAAGGCATTCCCGAACTCTGGGAGAAACTCAATCCGCATCTGGGCGAGATTCCGGGCCAAAAAGGCGAAGTCACTTACGGTGTCTGCTGCAATTTCGACGGCAAGGGCGGCTTCGATTACATCGCTGGCGTCGAGATCAGCAAACTCGACGATTTGCCGGACACGTACCGTTGGGTAGAGATTCAGCCCCAGCAGTACGTCGTGTTCGAACATCAAGGACCGCTGGCCACATTGCCGCAAACCTTCCAATACATCCATGGCACGTGGTTGCCACAGTCCGGGCATGAGTTGCTGGCTGCCCCGGAATTCGAGCGCTACAGCGAAGACTTCAACCCCAGGCTCAACACCGGAAAGCTGGAAATCTGGTTGCCGATCAAGGCATGACACCTGCATCGGGAGGCGGATCAGCCGATTCGTCTCTCGATGTCCCACGGCGGCTGATTTATCATCCCCAGCCTTTCCCACGCTGATCCCGAGCTGCCATGAACACCGTCATCCGCAACGTCACTCCTGCCGATCTGGACCGCTGCTTTGCCATCGAAACCCTTGCCTATGAAGGCGACGAAGCCGCGACCCGCGAGAAGATCGCCACCCGCATCGCCACCTGGCCCGAGGGTTTTATCGTCGCGGAAGTGGACGGGGCAGTCGCCGGTTTCATCAACTCCGGTGCGGCGTTCCAGGTGGAAATGTCGGACGAAGCGTTCAAGGAACTGATCGGCCACGACCCGGCCGGGCCGCACGTGGTGATCATGTCGGTGGTGGTGCACCCGGATTATCAGGGGCAGGGCCTGGCCAAACGGCTGATGGGTGAGTTCATCGAGCGCATGCGTGCGATGGGCAAGGTCAGCATCAACCTGATGTGCAAGGAGCGGCATATTCCGTTGTACGCTGGATTTGGTTTTGCCTACGTCAAACCCTCGGCATCCGACCATGGCGGCATGGCGTGGCATGAGATGGTGCTCGAACTCTGATCCGACGAAGATCCCCTGTAGGAGCGAGCCTGCTCGCGATGGAGTGTCAGTCGACACCACTTATGCTGACACACCTTCGCGAGCAGGCTCGCTCCTACAGGGGGCGGTGTTGTGTCAGGAATGTCTGCAAAAAACTAACGCGCAGTCAAAACACCAACCCCATCCGCCGCTCATAACCGATCCGGCCTTTGTACGCCTCGCCGCTGTCGACAAAGCCAAACTTGGCGTACAGGGCGATGGCGGCCTCGTTGTCGGCATCCACCGACAACTCCAGCCCCCGGATTTCCGGCCAGGCCAGGCGCGCGGCCTCGGGCAGCGCTTGCAGGCAGGCCTTGCCGTAGCCTTTGCCCTGGGCGCGTCGATCGACTTGCAGGGCATGCAGGGTGGCGCTGTGCTCATCGGCCCAGGCCGGCAACACCGGTGGGCGCTTGAGCAGCAGGAAGGCCACGGGAATATCTTCGGCCAGCAGGGCAAATCCTTTGACTCCCGGGCCGGGCTTGGACAACAAGGTGTGCAAGGCACCGTGGATATCACCGGAAAACCTGATTTGCTGCGGATGCACTTCGATGGCCTCGACCTGTTGGCGCTGCTGCGTATTCAGGCTTTCATAAGGCACGAGTCGGGCTGTCACGGGTGTGTCCTTTTCCAGCATGAATAGAGCCTCGGATTCTAGCGATTCCGGCCGTTTGAATTATTTTTATTTCACTTGTCGATTCGCCGGATCGCCGGACGACTAAGGGTGTCTTCACTATAAAAACCACGGAGAACCACCATGAACTCGCAAACCCAGATTCATAACCTCATCGAGAACTATCGTCAGGCGGTCATGGCCAAGGACATTGAAAAAGTCATGGCCCTTTATGCCGATGACATCGTCTCCTTCGACGCGGTCAAGGCCCTGCAATTCAAAGGCAAGCCGGCGTATCGCGCGCATTGGCAGGCCTGCATGGAAATGTGCCCCGGCCCGCACATCTTCGAATTCCACGAAATCACCATCGAGCCGTCCCAGGAAATTGCGTTCGCTCACTGGCTCGCCCACTGCGGCGGCACCAATGAAAAAGGTGAAACCCAGTCCTGCTGGATGCGCGTCACCGCCTGCTATCGGCAAGAAGCCGGGCTGTGGCAGATCGTCCACGAGCATTGGTCGGCACCGTTCGACATGACCAGCGGCGCGACGCTGTTCGATCTCAAACCCTGATCGTCGGGAAGCCGAGCCAGAATGCCAATCAGCGACCATAGTTGATCGTTCGATAAGGAGAGCGTGATGAAGTATCTATGCCTGGTCTACAGCGATGAGCAGTTGCTGCATTCGCTACCGGAAAGCCCGAAGGACGAAGAGTGCATGGCCTATGCCGAGTCGATCCAGGGCAGTGGCCGGATGGTCGCCGCCGAGGCATTGGAGTCGGTGCAGACCGCCACCACGGTGCGCATGCGCAATGGCAAGATGTCGATCACCGACGGCCCGTTCGCCGAAACCAAGGAGCAGTTGGCCGGCTTCTACCTGATCGACGCCCGCGACCTCAACGAGGCCATTCAGGTCGCGGGCAACATTCCGGCGGCCCGGGTCGGCAGTGTCGAAGTGCGCCCCGTTCGGCAGTTGAATCCTTAAGATGCCGGGGCTGCCGGTTCAGGCGCAGGTCGAGCGGGTCTATCGTGAAGAGTCGCGGCGCATTCTCGCGACCCTGATTCGCTTGCTGGGGGATTTCGACCTCGCCGAAGAAGCCTTGCACGAGGCGTTTTTCATCGCGGTCGAACGCTGGCAGCGTGACGGCGTGCCGGACAATCCACGGGCCTGGCTGGTGTCCACCGGGCGCTTCAAGGCCATCGATGCCTTGCGTCGGCGCGCACGCTTTACCGCCTCGCAGCCCTTGCTGATCGCGCAACTGGAGGCGCTGGAGCAGGCCGACTGGAGTGATGAAGACGTGGAAGACGATCGCCTGCGGCTGATCTTCACTTGCTGCCACCCGGCCTTGGCGGCGGACGCGCAAGTGCCGCTGACGCTGCGGGAAGTCTGCGACCTGACCACGGAAGAAATCGCCCGGGCCTTTCTCTCGGCCCCGGCCACCATCGCCCAGCGCATCGTGCGCGCCAAGGCGAAGATCCGTGATGCGAAAATCCCTTATCAAGTGCCGACGCTGGCTGAGTTGCCTGAGCGTCTGGACAGCGTATTGCGGGTGATTTATCTGGTGTTCAACGAGGGTTATTCGGCGTCCATCGGAGCCGAACTGATCCGCGAGGATTTGACCAGAGAAGCGATCCGTCTCGGTCGGTTGCTGGTGGAACTGCTGCCGGCGCCGGAGGTCATGGGCTTGCTGGCGTTGATGCTGTTGCACGAGTCGCGACGCCCGGCCAGGACCTCGGCGAGCGGCGAGCTGATTGTGCTGGACGAGCAGGACCGTTCGCTGTGGGACGCCGGGTTGATCACTGAAGGCTGCACGCTGATCGAACAGGCACTGACCATGGGACGCTTCGGACCCTATTGCCTGCAAGCGGCCATCGCGGCGGTGCACGCCGAAGCGCCGACGGCGGGGGAAACCGATTGGCCGCAGATTGTCGGTCTGTATGACGTGCTGCTGCGGGCGGTGCCGTCGCCGGTGATCGAGCTGAATCGGGCGGCGGCTATTTCGAAACGTGATGGACCGCTGGCGGGGTTGACGCTGGTGGACGCCATTCTGGAGCGGGGAGAGTTGCTCGATTACCACCTGGCGTATTCGGCGCGGGCGCAATTCTGTCGGCAACTGGGTCGCAAGCAAGAGGCGCGGGCGGCGTGGGAACGGGCGCTGGCGTTGACCCGGCAAGAGCCGGAGCGGCGGTTTATTGAAGAGCGGCTCAGGGCGTTGGATTGATGCGGCCGTTCTGGCCTCATCGCGAGCAGGCTCGCTCCTACAGTGATAGGTGGTGCACACAAATTTTGTGACCGACACAATAACTTGTAGGAGCGAGCCTGCTCGCGATAAGGGCCGAAGGACCTTCACTCCAGCATCTTGCCCAGCAACCAGCTCCCCGCCGGCCCCGGCGGATTCAGCCGCGACCACAACGCATCCACCGACACCGTTTTCGGCCAGCCGCGCACCACCAGTTCCTGCAAGGTGCCTGGCCCGAACCGCTCGACCAGCCAGCGGGGCAACGGTGCCCAGCCGAATCCGCCCTGGGCCATTTCCAGCAGCATCAGATAACTCGGCGCCGACCAGACGCGGCCCTTCGCCCGACTTTCATAGGGATTGATGATGGTGGCCAGACGCAGCTCGCGGTGTTGCTGCAGTACGTCCCGGTCGACGTGGTCCAGCGTCGCCAACGGGTGTGTCGGGGACACGAACAAGGCGATTTCCGTGCGCTCGTCCACCGTCGAGCTGACCAGGTCCGGCGGGTAGCTGTCCTGCATTTCGGCGAAGGCAATGTGCGCCCGTCCGCTTTGCACCAGGGACATCAGGTCATCGCACTCGGCGATCAGGCATTCGAGCTCCAGGTCCGGGTAACGCTGCTCGAAGGCACTGAGGGCGGCTTCGAAGCGGTCCGACTGATAGGTATCGGACAGTGCCACCGTCAGCTTTGCTTCCACTCCTTGGGACAGTTGGCTGGCGGTCATTTCCAGGCGACTGGTGGCGGCCAGGATGTCTTCGGCCCGTTGCAGCATGACGTGCCCGGCCGGGGTCAGCCCGGGTTTGCGGCTGCTGCGGTCGAACAGCGTCAGGTTCAGGTCGATTTCCAGACTGGCCACTGCGGCGCTGATGGTCGACTGACTGCGGCCCAGCTTGCGTGCCGCGGCAGAAAATGAGCCCTGGGTCGCCGCTTCGACAAACGCCAGCAACACTTCGTGAGAAGCCATGAACTATCGCCCTGATCGATGGTTATTGGTTATGAAGTATCGGTGTGATGACAGATCATGGCAACCACAGTCACTCAAGGGAGTTCGGCCATGAGCGCCAACAAGTCCATTACTGAACGTATTTTTCAAGCCATCGGTTTCGAACTGCTGGCCATCCTGATCTGTACCCCGTTGCTGGCCTGGATCATGAACAAACCGATACTGGACATGGGTGCTGTGACCATCGCCATGGCTGCACTGGCCCTGGCCTGGAACGTGGTGTTCAACGGTATGTTCGATCGGGTGCTCAAGCGCCTGGCCATCGTGCACAACGCCTGGGTCCGCGTGGTGCATGCGCTGTTGTTCGAAGGCGGTCTGGTCGCCCTCGGCGTGCCGTTGATCGCCTGGTGGCTGAATGTCAGCCTGTGGCAGGCGTTCCTGCTGGATTTCGGTGTGCTGCTGTTTTTCCTGCCGTACACCTATATCTATCACTGGGTGTATGACGTGGTTCGGGAGCGGATGGTGATGACTCGCGGGGCTTGCTGAGTCGTGTTTGAACCGGTTTTTGTAGGAGCGAGCCTGCTCGCGATGCCGGCGTGTCAGACAACATCAATGCTGAATGTCAGACCGCTATCGCGAGCAGGCTCGCTCCCACAGGTTTTTGTACCAGTTTCCAGGTCTTTGGATCAGACGTGGAAGTAACCCACGCACGAATCGAACGGCAGGCGCTTGAGTTCGATCTTGTTCAGGTCGAGCACTTCACGCAGGGCTTTGGTTTCGCCCGGGAAGTTGCGGTAGGCGACTTCGTCGAGTACCACGATCGCGCCTTTGGGCATGTACGGCAGGAAGGTCTCCAGCGCGACTTTGGTCGATTCGTACAGGTCGGTGTCGAGGATCAGCATGGCCACGACCAGGTCCGGACGGGTCTTGACCCACTCCGGCACGGTCTGGACGATGTCGCCCTTGACCAGCTCGCAACGCGGAATGCGGTTGACCGGGCGCAACAGGTCGTTGGCGTCGATCATGTCCTGGATCAGCGACTGGTCGGTGTCGGCGAACATGGTCTCGTTGACGTCGGCCGGGTCTTCTTTCTTGTCGATGCTCTGGAAGCCTTCGAAGGTGTCGAAGCCCACGATCGAGCGGTTGATCGCATACGGCTCGAGAATCATCGACAAGTGCATGTAGAGCATCAACGAGTTGCCCTTGTACACGCCGCACTCGATGATCGCGCCCGGTACTTCGGCGACTTTCTTGAACAGTTCCATGCGCGACAATGCAGCTGTCACGCCGATACGGTTGGCGAAGACGAACGGGGCGTCGGCCACGTACTCGGCATCGACCCGTTTCAGGACGCTGGAACGGGTTTCGTTGTACTGGGCCTCGGCGGGCGTGATGCGACGCTTGGTCATTGCGGGATTCCTCGGAAATTCGAAAAGTCGTGGGCGTGGAAATAATCTTTGAAACCGGCACCGACGTCAGGGCAGGCACTGTCGACGTTGATTGCGCCACGGTGGTGCTTGAGATCATCGAGGTGCATCAGGCGGAAGTCCACGCTGAAGCGGGTTTGTTGCGTGTAATTGGGCACGGTGCCGTGCAGGTGCGAACCCGAGAACACCAGCATCTCGGCGGTGTTGCCGGCGATGCGCAGTTCAGAGGTGGTGTTGATCGCTTCGGTAGGAACCGGGTGTTGGCGCGCCTCTTCCTTGACGTTGTCCCTGGCGCGCTGGCGTTGCACGTCGATCCAGTCAGTCAGGCTCCACTGCGCCGAGGTGTTTTTCACCGGGACGTCGAAGTAGGCCGGGTTGATCATCATGGTCTGCTCAGGCTGGATCGTGTAGACCGGCATCCAGGTATTGATCTGGCAGTCGACACCGCCGTACCAGGTATCGCGATGGGGCTTGTAGGCGTAGCTGACGCCAGCATGCAGGTAGTCGTAGTTGGGCACCACACGGATGCGCGGTACGTCGAAAATGAATTCCTCGGGAGCGGCACCGATTTCGTCGGTGAAGCTGCGGATCAGCTCCTTGGCCCGCAGGCTGTTGGTGAACTGACCCTTGAGGCGAGTCACCAGCACCACGAACTCTTCCACCGGCATCAGCGTGTGCAGCGCCTGGTGGTTGGTTTCGCCGTCGAAGGCGGCGGTAATGCTTTGCTGCGCGAAAGCACAAAGTTCTTTGGCTGCGCGTAACTGCGTGTTCAGGAAAATATCGCCCGCATAAATGGCTTCTTTGAAGTCAGCTTTCTGCTGCAGCTGATTGATGTACAGATTCACGGTTCCTCTCCTGAATACATCGAGTCTCTTATGAGTCGGCACCACGCGGACAAACTGAAGGGCTGTCGGACCTGTGGTGCGTCAATAAAGCGCAAGCCTTTGAGCATGCGAGCAAATGCCGTGCCGCTGGACGAAAAAAATCCCGACGGGAAAACCCGCCGGGATGTTTGGCTGCGACCCTGGACTTTTTACCTGTGGGAGCAAACCCGCCCCCACATTCAGAACAATTGGGTGAACAACCAGTACAGGCTGCCCGACAGCAGGATCGCCGCCGGCAACGTCAGCACCCAGGCCATCAGCAGGTTGCGGATGGTCTTCATATGCAAGCCGCCACCGTTGGCAACCATGGTCCCGGCCACGCCCGAGGACAGCACGTGAGTGGTCGACACCGGCAGGCCGAACATGTCGGCGGCGCCGATGGTCAGCATCGCCACGGTTTCTGCCGAGGCGCCCTGGGCGTAGGTCAGGTGGGTCTTGCCGATTTTCTCACCGACCGTCACCACGATGCGCTTCCAGCCGACCATGGTGCCCAGGCCCAGGGCGATGGCCACGGCGATCTYCACCCACAACGGAATGAACCGCGTGGAGTTGTCGATCTGTTGCTTGAACAGTTGCAGCTTGCCATTGGTGTCGGCGTCGAAATTGCCGACCTTGTTCTTGTCCATCAAGCGAATGGTTTCGCTGCTCAGGTACATGTCATTACGCACGTTGCCCACGGCCTCGGCCGGGACTTTCGACAGCGAGCCATAACCCTTGACCTGGGCACCGATGCTGCCGGTCAGCGCAGCCAGCGCCGGCACCAGTTGCGGGGTCGCTTCCTTGCTGCGCACATATTCGGACAGCACCGGGCGCGGGTCGGCTGGCGCTGGCAGCGGAGCAGCTTTGACCAACGCTTGCTGGGTGACTTCGGCGACCGCCGCGAACTGCAACGCTTGATCGGCCGGCATGGTGCGGTTCAAGGCGTAAGCCATTGGCAGCGTGCCCACCAGAATCAGCATGATCAGGCCCATGCCTTTCTGGCCATCGTTCGAACCGTGGGCAAACGACACACCGGTGCAGGTCACGATCAACAGGCCGCGAATCCACCATGGCGGCGGGGTCTCGCCCTTTGGCTCCTTGTACAGCGCACGATTCTTGACGAACGCGCGCAGCGCCAGCAACAGCAGCGCGGCGCAGCCGAAGCCGACCAGTGGCGAGAGCAGTAGCGCGTAACCGATCTTGGTGGCTTGCGCCCAGTCCACGCCACTGGTGCCGTCGCGGCCGTGCATCAGGGCGTTGGCCACGCCGACCCCGATGATCGAACCGATCAGGGTGTGCGATGACGACGCCGGCAGGCCCAGCCACCAGGTGCCGAGGTTCCACAGGATGGCAGCGATCAGCAGGGCGAAGATCATTGCGAAACCGGCGGACGAGCCGACTTGCAGGATCAGCTCCACCGGCAGCAGGGCGATGATGCCGAACGCCACCGCGCCGCTGGACAGCAGCACCCCGAGGAAGTTGAAAAATCCGGACCAGACCACCGCCACGTTCGGCGGCAGCGAGTGGGTGTAGATCACCGTGGCCACCGCGTTGGCGGTGTCGTGGAATCCGTTGACGAACTCAAAGCCCAGGGCGATCAACAACGCCACGCCGAGCAGCAGGAACGGCGTCCAGGTGGTCACCACCGTGCCGAGTTCGTTCATGTCGTGCATCAGGCTGTAGGCGGTAAACAACAAGCCGATGGCCAGCACGGCAAAAAACACCACGATGGTGATCAGGCCGGGCTTTTTGTCGAATTGCGGTTTGGCACTACTGGCGGGCGCCGGGGCGGCGGTGAAGGAGGGCGTAGCCATCACGGACATTCCTGAGGAGGGAGGTGTATCAGTGATAATCGTTGCCAATTGTTACAGGGAGACTGCTTTGGGTCAGTGTTTGGGTTTTTCGCAGGCTGCTGATCTGAAGTCGAGCGCTTAAAACTGTGGGAGCGAGCTTGCTCGCGATAGCGGTGTGTCAGCCGACAACAATGTTGGATTTGCCGACGTCATCGTCGGAACGCCGCCCGGAGCAAGCTCGCTCCCACAGGGGGCCGGGTGCGTTCAATAATCCTGCTGCTTGCGAAACGCCCAGCGCCCGGCGATCACGGTAAAGGTCGCGACCAGCGCCACGAGGATCCAGAAACCCTGCGGATCGCCGGCCAGCGGAATGCCGCCGACGTTCATGCCGAAGAAGCCGGCGATGATGTTGATCGGCAGCGCCAGCACCGTCACCACCGTCAGGGTGAACAGCGTGCGGTTGGTCTGTTCGTTGATGTTGGCGGCGATCTCTTCCTGCAACAACTTGATCCGCTCACCCAGCGCCGTGAGGTCGTTGATGATCAGCGCGAACTCCTCGGTGGATTTGCGCAGCTCCTTCACGTCTTCCTTTTGCAGCCATTGCGGTGGCCGGTTGAGCAGGCGCAGCAAGGAGCCTGGCTCCAGCGCCAGCAGCCGTTGCAAACGCACCAGCACCCGGCGATTGGCGCCCAGCTCGGCGCGGTTGGTCGACAGCCGCGAAGAGAGCAATTCATCTTCGATCTGATCCACGCTCTGGCTGGTCTTGCGCACGATCTGGGTCAGCACTTCACCCTGGTCGCGCAGCAAATGCACCAGCAACTCCAGCGGGGAGCGAAAGCATTCCCGGGCCTTCACCGACGAGCGCAGTTTGTCCACCGAGTGCAGCGGTTGCAGGCGGGCGCTGATGATCAGCCGGCTGCGGGCGCACACCCAAAGCGTCGAGACGTCCGACGAGACCATGTTGCTGAGGTTGAACACCACGTCGTTGACCACCGCCAGCAACGCCGAATCGACATGTTCGATGCGCGTCGAGCGTGAGCCTTCGTGCAGCGCTTCGAAAAATTCCTCGGGCAATTCCAGATGACTCTTCATCCAGCGCTCGCACGCGGCATGGGCGAGGTTCAGGTGCAGCCACAGAAATTGCTCGTCGCTCTCCGGTTGTTGCAGGTACTGCAAGGCCTCGGCCGAATTGATTTCCCGGCCAGCCTCTCCGGGGTGAAAGCTGAAACCGTAGAGCAGGCCGAACAGATCCGTGTCGCGATGACTGTGATCGATGCTGTGGTTCATGAGGGCTCGCAAGGAGAGACGCCTGTCGCAGGTTTCGCAGGTTCACTTGAGCGGCATCATCGCAAGGCGGGATGACGTTTTTGTGACGGGGAAATAACGCAAACGATTGCGCTACCGGCGGTCGGGATTTTCTCAAGAACCGCTCTGGCTAGCCGATCACGCTTGGGTTGAGTTGCGCGCCGCAGGCCTCGGCCGGGACCGCAGACAGGGATGTCCGGACACTTTTCACGCCTTTACGGGCGTGCCTCATTCCTGTCATGAGTACCCTCCGATGTTTTTGCAAAAGTCCCTGAGAGCACAAATTCTCGCGCTGCTGAGCGGCAGCCTGCTGGCGATGCTGTTGATCGCCCTGGCGTGCTTTCACTTCCTGTCCAGCGGCGTGCAGAGCTACGCCAATCTGATCGAGGGCCCGCTGCATACCTCGCAACTGATCGATGAAGCCAACCTGCAATTCAAGGTGCAGGTGCAGGAGTGGAAAAACGTCCTGTTACGTGGCAAGCAACCGGCGGACCTGAGCAAGTACTGGGGGCAATTCGAAGACCGTCAGCGCGATGTGCAAAACAGCCTTGGCGAACTGGCCGGGCAGAAGGGCATCGAGCCGCAGCTCAAGAGCCGCATCGAGCGCTTGCGTGACGAGCATCGCCAATTGGGCGCGGCCTATCAGAAGGGCCGGGACGCGTTCGTGGCCGCCGGTGGTGACCCGACGGCGGGCGACACCGCGGTCAAGGGCATGGACCGCGCGGCCAGCGATCAGATGAGCGAACTGGTCAGCGAATTGCGCAAGCAGGGCGCCGAACAATCGACTCTAATCAGCGCCGCTGCCGATCGCACGGTGTTGCTGGGAATTATCGTGATGCTGGTTTCGGGGCTGCTGATCGGCCTGCTGAGCCTGTGGCTGGTCAACCGCAACCTGGTCGAGCCGATCCGCAAATTGATCGAATACGTGGCACAGCTCAGCCAGGGGCGTATTGCCGAGCGCGTCGCCAGCACCCGTCAGGACGAGTTGGGCAAACTGGCGATGGCCGCCAACACCCTGCGCGATTTCCTCGCCGAAACCTTCAGCCGTTTGCAGCGCAGCGCGTCTGACCTGGACAGCGCCAGCGGTGAGTTGAACTCGATCGCCACCGTGATGGCCGGCGGTACCAACGAGCAGTTCAATCGCACCGATCAGGTGGCCACGGCGATGAACGAAATGTCCGCTACCGCACAGGAAGTGGCCCGTCATGCCGCTGAAGCGGCGCGGGCCGCCGACGATGCCGACCAGTCCGCCCAACAGGGCGAAAAAGTCATGCAGGGCACCATCCACACCATCACCCAAATGCGCGGTGAAATCGCCAACACCGCCACGGTCATTCGCCAACTGGAAACCGACAGCGGGCGCATCGGCAAGGTCCTGGAAGTGATCCGCGGCATCGCCGAACAGACCAACCTGCTGGCGCTCAACGCCGCCATCGAAGCGGCCCGCGCCGGTGAGGCCGGACGCGGATTCGCGGTGGTGGCCGATGAAGTGCGCAGCCTGGCCCAGCGCACGGCGGCGTCGATCATCGAGATCAACCAGATCATCCAGACCGTGCAGACCGGTGCAATCGAAGCGGCCCAGGCGATTGAAAGCGGTCAGTCGCGCAGCGAACAAAGCGTGCAGCAAGTGACCGAGGCCGGCGCCATGCTCGAACGCATCACCCTGGCCGTGGAGGCCATCCGTGACATGAACCGCCAGATCGCCACTGCCGCCGAAGAACAGACCTCGGTGGCCGAAGACATCTCGCGCAACCTCACCGAGATCACCAGCATCGCCAGCACCAACCTGGACAACGTGCAGCGCACTGAAGCGGCCAGCAGCAACCTGCACGGTTTGTCGGGGCAGTTGAACGAGGTGACGGCGCGCCTGAGCGCTTGAACCCAGAATGCACAAAAGCCGCACGACTTCTCGATCGTGCGGCTTTTGTGCGTTTCGCGATTACGTGTCCTGTTTGTTCTTCAGGACCTTGCCGTTGGAAGCATCGATGTCCACATCCCACTCGACGTTCTTGGCGTCACGCAGTTCGACTTCGTACTCGTAACCGTTGAAGTAGTTGTCCAGTTCGGTTTTGTTGATCGTTGCACCCGGGTGCAGATCCAGCGCGATCTTGTTCAGATCTTCCAGCGCCTTGATCTTGCCGTCCTTGACCAGTTGCGGGATCTCATCGACCCGCACATCGGCCTGGGCCAGGCCCGCGGCAAAGGTCAGGGTTGCAGCGGTCAACAAAGCAGTCAGGGTCTTCATGGGCTTCTTTCCTTGGGTGATCCGTTCAAGTGAGATCAGGCTAGCCTGTGTAACTTAATCCACCCTTAAAACCCTCTGCATGTCCTGCATCAATCCCTCTGTGGGAGTGAGCCTGCTCGCGATGCAGGCACCTCGGTGTCGTGCCAGGCAGGGCTCAATAGCCGTTGTTCTTCAATACTTGATCGACACTCGCCGCCGGGCGTTTATAGAACTTCAACAACTCGCTGGCGCGGTTGGTGAAGATGCCGTCGACTCCGGCGTCCATGACTTTCTGGTAGTCCACCGCTTCGTCGATGGTGTAGACGTGCACCAGCAGGCCCTGATCGTGGGTGTACTGGTTCATCCACGGTTGCACCAGATCCGAATAACTCTGGTCGCCACCCTGGGTCAGTGCGGCGGACGGGCCGGTGCCTATGGCGCCCTGGGCCTTCGCGTAGTCGACCCAACGCTGGAATTCGGCTTTGTCCTTCGGTTCCTGTGCGGCGTAGTACGCGGCCTTGTCCCTGGCGCCGGACTCGGCAAATTTCACCTTGGACTTGGGCTCGATACTGCCTTCACCGACCCACAACAGCAGGATCTTCGGCACCTTCGGCATTTCCTTTTGCAGCAGTTCGAGGCTGCTCTTCTCGAAGGTCTGCAGGACCACCTTGCCTTTGCCCTGGCCGACCGCCAACTCGCTTTTTGCCAGTTTCGAACCGGTCGGGCTCAGCCAGCCGCGGTCCTGAAGTTTTTCCTTGAGGTCGTGTTCGATGCCGGGAAACTGCTTCGGCTCCTTGGTCTCGATGTACAGGCCGGGCTTGTGCAGGGAGTTGCCCTCGGCGATGTCGATGATTTCATCAAGGGTCAGAATCTTCAGGCCCGCGAAGGCGGGACGTGCGCGATCCGGGTACGCGGCATTGAACCAGCTGCCCGCATCCAGGGTTTTCAGCTCGACCATGGTGAACGCATTGGCCGGGCTGTCCTTGCGCTCGGGGAATTTGCTGGCAACGTCGGTGGTGCGTTGCAGATTATTGTCGTGCAGGGCAAACAGTACGCCATCCTTACTGCGCTGCAGGTCCATTTCCAGGTAGTCGGCGCCCAGGTCGCGGGCCGTCTTGTAGGCGGCGGCGGTGGATTCCGGCGCATCGAAAGACGCGCCACGGTGAGCGATCACCGCTGGATGCGGAATGCCCAGGCGGGTCGCCAGTGCCGCGGGACCGGGTTCGCTGGCGGCCTGTGCGTGGCCGACGCACAGGCCGAGCAACAGGCTCAGTAACAGGGCGCTTTTAGTAAAGGTTACGGGCATGGTCGAGATCCTTTCGCAATGAGGGGGCGTCCCTTTTAACAACTGATCATTGCAGGCGCTATCGCGAGACCGACACGAACCTGTCCAAAGCTGATGTTCGTCAGCGTTTTTGTGCGCCCGGTTGCAGTACGCTGGGGTCCTGCAATTCCCCGGCAGAGGGAAACGCAGGCCCTGCGTGCAAACCAACGATCACCATTGCGGGGTTTACCATGCGCATCACTTCCCAGCTCATCTGCCAGGCTGCCGACCAACTCAAAGGCTTCGTCGGCCTCAACCGCAAGACCGGCCACTACATCGTGCGTTTCAGCGAAGACTCGTTCGGCATGGACGTGGCAGACGACGGCATCATCCCGACCAGCGAATTTGTCTGGGTCACTGGTCCCGGGCAGACCATGACGCTAAAGCGCGAATTGATTCAGTTGCTGCTGGACCAGAATATCGATGACCGGATCAACATCACCGAGCCGTTGCGGGTGTACATGAACCGGCGGGAAGTGCCGGAGATTTCGGCGGTTCGCAGTCTGGTTCGGGGTTGAGTTTTTTTGCGGTGAATTGACTGGCCCCATCGCGAGCAAGCTCGCTCCCACAGTGGATCTTTGTCGTGCACAAATATTGTGACCGACCGGGATCGAATTGTGGGAGCGAGCTTGCTCGCGATGGCGGCCTGAATAACACCGCATCAATTACAGGCTGAACCCATAAGCCCGCTCAACCCGGCACACCCGYGTATGACACCGCGCATACCAGGTCGAGCGCCCACGCTCGCGAATCGCACTCCCACAGTGRRTCTTTGTCGTGCACAAATATTGTGACCGACCGGGATCAAATTGTGGGAGCGAGCTTGCTCGCGATGGCGGCYTGAATAACACCGCATCAATTACAGGCTGAACCCATAAGCCCGATCAACCCGGCACACCCGCGTATGACACCGCGCATACCAGGTCGAGCGCCCACGCTCGCGAATCGCACTCCCACAGTGGRTCTTTGTCGTGCACAAATATTGTGACCGACCGGGATCRAATTGTGGGAGCGAGCTTGCTCGCGATGGCGGCYTGAATAACACCGCATCAATTACAGGCTGAACCCATAAGCCCGCTCAACCCGGCACACCCGTGTATGACACCGCGCATACCAGGTCGAGCGCCCACGCTCGCGAATGGCCGTATGCTCCGGATGATGTTTCCACGCCAGAATCGCCTCCTCACTGGCCCAGTACGACACCGTAATGCCAAGCCCATCCTCGCCCCGCGCCGACTCCACCCCGAGAAACCCTGGCTGTTCACGGACCAGTTCCAGCATCCGTGCGGCCGCTTCGGCGTAACCCAAATCGCCCTCGGTGCGCAGTGAGGTGAAGATCACCGCGTAGTAAGGCGTCGCTGGCGTATCGGCGATCATGCCGAGCGCCCCGCACAGGCCTCGACAAAGGCGTTCACCAACGGCGGCAAGATGCCCTTGAGCGCCGCCCGCTCGGGTTGGAACAAAGTCGCGACAAAGAACGGATGACCGCTGAGTTCCACCGCCCGCAGTCCGTGTTCCGAATCGTGGCCGACGGCGTGAAGTTCGCGCTTGAGCAACTCCCCTTCGAACTGCGGATTCACGCCATAACGACAGCGATAGCCTTCACGAATCTCGGAGCTTTCGTACGCCTGGGCGATCAACGAGCCTTCACGTAAATGAATGGTATCGACCGCTTCCACCAGCGCGCACGTCAGCGGTGTCAGCAGCGCCCGTGCTGCATCGGGCGAAGTCTCGCCGTGTTCGGCATCCGACCAGCCCAGCACATTGCGCGCATATTCCAGCACCGCGTGTTGAAAACCGCCGCAGGTGCCGAGGAAAGGTCGCCGCTGTTCGCGGGCAAAACGAATCGCCCGCAATGCACCGTCCGTGTTGCGGTACGGGCTGGCTGGCACACACCAGAAACCGTCGAATGTGTGCAGCGCTGTCTCGGCGTGGATTTCATCGGTGGCGAGCCAGTGCCAGTGCAGGTTCAGGCCCGTGTGTTCGGCGACCCTTTCGAGGGCGACGGGAATGGCCTGGTGGGCGGTGACTTGTGGGTCGTAGTCGCCGATCAGGGCGATGCGAATCGGGCGGGTTTCCATGCGAGGCCTCTACACTTGTTGATTGCTGGTGCCCACTATAGATTGGCGTTCACGCATTCAATATTGGCGTTTTCCCAAGTGATCAATGCAGCGACGCACTATCGACTGGACTACCCGGACCTGGCCCTGATCCTCGCTCTGGTGCGCGGCGGCTCTCTGGCCCGGGCCGCGCAACTGCTGAGGGTGGATGTCTCGACGGTGTTTCGAGCGGTGCGCCGGCTGGAGGCTGCGCTGGGTCGGCAACTGTTCGAAAAAAGCCGCGCCGGTTACCTGCCCACCACCCTGGCGCAGTCCCTGGCGGAACAGGCCGAGCGCGCCGAGCAGGCACTGGAGGCGGCGCGCATTGGTGTCGAGCAGGGCGGTGAAGTGATCAGTGGCATCGTGCGCCTGACCTGTACCGATTCGGTCCTGCAAGGTTTGCTGTTGCCGGCGCTGGCGCAGTTCATGCCGAACTATCCGGCGCTGACCCTCGAACTCAGCACGTCCAATGATTTTGCCAACCTCAGCCGCCGGGATGCCGATATCGCCCTGCGCCTGACCCGCACGCCTCCGGAGCATCTGGTGGGACGGCGGCTGGCGGATGTTTCCTACCGCGTGTGTGCCAGCGAGCGATACCTGCGATCGGTCAACACCACCGATCTGGCCGCATTGACCTGGATCGCCCCGGATGACTTCCTGCCCGATCACCCGACCGTTACCTGGCGTCGCCAGGCTTTGCCGGGGGTAACGCCGGGCTATCGCTGCAACAGCATGCTGTCGGTGACCGAGCTGGTCAGGGCGGGGCTGGGTATAGCGGCGCTGCCGGACTTTTTGATCGGCGACGGATTACAGCCGCTGGGCGAGCCGTTGCACGGATACGACACCACGCTATGGCTGCTGACCCGTCCCGACTGCCGCGCCTTGCGCTCGGTGGTCACCTTGTTCGATGAGTTGGGACGGGCGCTGAAACAGCCGTGAAGCCATTCAGGCCTTAGGCTCATTCTTGCGCACGAAGTGCTGATGCATTTCCGTAGTCAGGTTTTCGATGCGCTCGGTGAGGGCCTTGGTCATCTCCGTGAGACGGGTGTTCTGCTCAAGCAACTCCAGCAGTTGCGCAGTGTTTTTCGCGGCCTGCGCCTGTCGCTCACTGTTGGCGGTCGCCAGCGCTTCGCGGTGCTGCGCATCGGCATCGGATTGGGCTTTGTCCCGGGCGGCCTGACGCGTCTGGGCTAACAGAATCAATGGTGCGGCGTAGGCCGATTGCAAGCTGAAAGCCAGGTTGAGCAGGATGAACGGGTACAAATCGAAGTGGGTGAAACCGGAAAGGTTGAGGCACACCCAGACCACCACGATCAGCGTTTGTGCACCGAGAAAAGTCGGTGTGCCAAAGAACCGCGCAAAGGCTTCGGCGCGCAGGGCAAACTTGTCATTGCCAAAGGTCGGCGCGAGGTGGGCATGAGGGCGATGGAAACGCAGGTGATCGACGTGGGCGGCGGTTTCGTGGCTGGTGCTGGTCATGATGCTCTCTGTTTGGCGCTGGGACTGAGGCTCACTATAGCCTCAGTGCCAGTTTCATTCTGAAACACATTGCGCCATTCAAGTCAGCGCCATCAATCCTTCGACACCGCCGTTGACCTTGTCATTTATTGCACCTGATAGCAGGCCAGAAACATGTCTAGCGCGGACTCGGCCACCCGGTGTTGTTCTTCGGCTGACAAGCCGGGTTGCCCCATGGAAATCTGCGGCCAGAATGCAAAAGACTTGAGCAGGCCATGGATCTGTTGAGCGGCGAATTCGGGAGCCACGGCCTTCAATCGGCCATCCGCTTGAGCGGCCCGAATCCACACTGTCAGCCCTTCTTCGCGTTCGCCCATTCGCGCCACCATATCCTGCGCCCGCTCCGGGGAATGAATCGTCGCCGCTATCGCCACCCGCGCCAGGTCGAGAAAATTGTCATCGCCCATCATTTGCAGCTTGGCCATCAGCAGCGAACGCAACTGCTCGCGTAGCGGCTGGTCGGAACGGTAGGACGTTTCCTGTTCCGCCGTCACCCGGATCCATAGCTGATTGAGGATTTCTGCGAACAACTCTTCCTTGCTGGGGAAGTGGTTGTACACCGTGCGCTTCGACACACCGGCAGTGGCAGCAATCTTGTCCATGCTGGTGATCTCGAAACCGTTGTCACGGAATTCGTTGATCGCCGCTTGAATGATCGCTTGGCGTTTTCGGTCGGTGAGGCGCTGTGGAGCTGTCATAAGTACGCTTCGGCAGGAGGAAGAGGAGAATTACACTCAGCAGTTTACTTGTCATCGACTTTGATGCAACCTAGAAACTACACTGTGCAGTGTAATGTTTTGTTAATCCTGCCCAGTAAAAATAGAAAGTCCGGCTGATGCGTGCGTGCCTTGGCCATTTATCGTCCCAAAGCGGAAAATCGCGTCATGCGCGGTTTTTCTGGAGTCATTCAGTCATGGCCAATTCAAACTCCCCGGCGGACAACGCCTCCACACCTGAAGCGTCCCGACAGGCTCAAGGGCAGTACCAAAACTTCACGCCGGTGCAACGTTTAAGCTTTGGCAAAACCATGGGCATCCTGTGGAACGCGCTGTTCCACAAACCGCAAAACACCCGCCCGAGCGCGCCCGTCCCGGTACAAGCCC
Organism: Pseudomonas sp. P4_C1; assembly: GCF_056402155.1. Taxonomy (NCBI): domain Bacteria; kingdom Pseudomonadati; phylum Pseudomonadota; class Gammaproteobacteria; order Pseudomonadales; family Pseudomonadaceae; genus Pseudomonas; species Pseudomonas sp. P4_C1. The sequence continues at coordinate 25,133 of NZ_JBFUHY010000029.1, read as the reverse complement.
TGACTCAAGCCGCGTTGATCGCAGCGCCCAACAACAGCGTCTATCGCCTGGGCCACTCCACGGTGTTGCTCAAGCTGCGCGACAAGTTCTGGATCACCGACCCGGTCTTCGCCGAGCGCGCCTCGCCCGTGCAGTGGGCCGGCCCCAAGCGTTTCCACCAGCCACCGATCAGCCTGGAAGAATTGCCACCGATCGAAGCGGTGATCCTGTCCCACGATCACTATGACCACCTGGATCATGCGGCCGTGCTCAAGCTCGCGAACAAGACCAAATATTTCCTTACCCCGCTGGGCGTAGGCGACACCCTGATCAAATGGGGCATCGACGCCAGCAAAATCCGCCAGCTGGATTGGTGGCAAGGCACGGAAGTCGATGGCATCCAGTTCATCGCCACCCCGTCGCAGCACTTTTCCGGTCGTGGCCTGTTCGACAGCAACAGCACCCTCTGGGCCTCGTGGGTGATGATCGACGGCGACTCACGCATCTTCTTCAGCGGCGACAGCGGCTACTTCGACGGCTTCAAACGCATCGGCGAACAGTACGGCCCATTCGACCTGACTCTGATGGAAACCGGTGCCTACAACGTCGACTGGCCGCACGTGCACATGCAACCCGAACAAACCCTGCAAGCCCACCTCGACCTCAAGGGCCGCTGGCTACTGCCCATCCACAACGGCACCTTCGACCTGTCGATGCACGCCTGGTACGAACCCTTCGACCGCATCCTGGCCCTGGCCTGGGAACGCAACGTATCGATCACCACACCGCAGATGGGCGAGGCGTTCAACCTGATGCATCCGCAGCGCGGTGGGGCGTGGTGGCTGGCGGTGGAAGGGGAGAGTGATCGGGTGGTCGCTCATAACGCGTAGTGCAGTTAGCTGAGGTGTAGACCTCAGCTAAAAACCACGTCAATTCGGCCTTCTTTGCGTGAGCGCGGGGCCGACTTGACCACGATTTGCACATCACGCCCGAGAAGTAACAGGCATTCCATCATCTTGGCCTCACTGATCCCACGAAATTTTCCGCGCAACATTTCAGATAGCTTGGGCTGTGACAGACCTAAAATTTCGGATGCCTGAACCTGAGTCAAATGACGAGCCTTGATGATTTCGCCTATTTTTGCGGCCAATTGGGATTTGACTCGCATTTCATTGGCGTTGGGTGTCCCGAGGTCTTCGTAGACGTTGCCACTGCTTTCTTCGATTTCAATCATGTTCTGATCCTTTTGCGTGTTCCTGCGCCGCTTGAAGTCTCTTCCTGATCAAATCGACGTCGCACTGCGCGGTTTTGATTCCCGTGGTCGACTTTTTCTGAAAACAGTGCAGAACATAAACAGCATTGCCAAAACGAACGGTATAAACGGCGCGATAGGTGTTCGTATCGAAGTCCTCGATCAACTCAAGGACTCCAGCACCACCAAAACCTTTCAGTGGTTTTGCATCCGGGTGCTTCTTGCTGCTTTGGGCCAGATCAAGAGCGTGGCCAAAAACGTCCTGTACATCTGCGGGCATCTGCTTGAGATCTTTTTTGCTGCTGCTAACCCACAGGAGTGGCTTCCTTGTACTCATGTGAAAATATACCTAAATGGGAATAATCGTCAATCGATGAATTGGCTCACTCCACCATCGCAAAATCCGCCCGCCCAACCGGATTCGGCGTCGACCCCTTCACATTCATCCCTCGACCCGGCGCAAACCCCGGGAAGAACGCCAACCCCTCCGATTCGAACCGATAGGCCAGTGCCAGACGTGTGACATCCAGCACCTCCTGGCGCGCCTCGAAGCGTTGAATGGCCTCCACCGAAACCCGGGATTCCCGCGACAGCTCTTGCATACTCCAGCCCAGCATCGCTCGGGCCTGGGCGCAGTGGGCCGGGGTGAATTGGAAGAGGGCGATACGTTCCAGGGTGATTTTCATCGCTTGAGAGGCCATGGTGTTCTCCGGGCTCGAGAGTATTGGTCAAAATATACTGTGTTTTTGTACAGTTGTTTTGAGCCGAGATCAAATGCAATTTTTGAAGTTTCTTTTCGGCCGGACGAGCGGTGACTGTCCCGATGCGTGGGGAAACTGTCGAAGTCGCCAGGGAATCACGACGCGAATTGAGGGTTGGTAAAGGCGGTTTTTTTCGCAAGAATAGCGCTTCGCACTGTTCAGGTTTTCATGCAGGAGAATCTCATGCCGATCCTCGAAAGCGACTGGAAGAAGTTCAAGGAACTGCGCAAGATTGCGCTCGACCGTTTCTGCCAAGGTGTTCTTGCCGATGCCAAGGCTATTGCAGAACATGGCGCATTGTCGGCTCATGCCCGCTACGGCATGCTTTACGGCATGATCCATGATCGAAACAAGGATATGGCCCAGGCGTTTGACTACAACAGCCAATCCCGTTCAAGTGCGCTCCGGGGCTTGTGGCTGATGGTCATGCATGACTTGCTGACCGAGGCAGAGCTATCAACTCTCAGCGAAGATGCGCTGAGATACATTGCCGAGGTTGTTCGCCAGCCCTACGAACTTGAATGGGTCGACGAGATCGTCCCGCAGGACTGACCAACCAATACCCGAGAACCAGGGATGCTGATTTTCAACTGCACCGAAGCGGCCAGCAAATTCTTCAGTCGTGTGCACAAGGGCAAGAAAGTCACCAGGGTGGAAAGTCCACCATCGCCCGTCATAGAAGACGATGAGCCTGATGAGTCCGCCGAACAGTGGCTGGTCCATGCCGTCACTGTTCAACGCAAACATGTGCTGTTCGCCATTCACATCCCGACTCGTTACTGCATGATCTTCGCCGATGCCAAAAAGGCCGACGTCGAGGGGTTTGTTCAGCGTTTTACTGATCGCTGGATTAGCGGGCTGATACGCCATGCAGGGCAGTTCGACATCCTTCAGTGGGTCGATGACGAGCCGATGATGGAACGCTTTCAAGAAAATTGCAGCCAGTTCATCCTGTACCGGCGCAGCCATCGCAGTGCGCAAAAACACATCGATGAAATCGCCTGGGTTTTTCAGGGTGTTGCCGCTGAGCGGGGCTCTTTACCGCCGGACGAGATTTCTGCAGAGCGCTTCGACGGCGAAATGAATGACTACCCAAGAAACAGCAAAGGCCATAAAGACTATTTCTACCCGGATTCGGAAATGATGGCTCACTGGTTACGTCGATACTGCGGCCTCGACGCATCAGGCATCCAGACTGCACTGGATCGACGTATGGAAGTGAAGCGGGAGATATGGGCGCTGCAAAGGGAGCTCAATTCGCAATGAACCAACGCTGCGCTTCGTATTACTTGCCCTCCAACCCCGGCGCTTCCCGCACGATAAAGTGATCCAGGTTTTCAATGTTGGCGCTGAACACCCCGAACGTCTGCTCGGGGTTTTTCTTGCTCGGCACCTGCTTCAGCTCGGGCGTCACGCCATAAAAGAAGCAGTACAACTCCCGCCCGCTCTCGATGGCGTGTTTGATCTCTTCCAGGAACGCCTTGCGCTTGCGGTAGCTGTCGATGAGTTTCTTGCTCAGGTAGACATTGACCGAGTACGGCTTTTTCTCGAGCCAGACCTTCTTCTCGAAGTCGATGCGAAAGCTCTGGGTGTAGTCCTTGATCTCCTTGATCTTGCCCCAGTAAATCAGCCCCTTGTTGTCCTGCAGGTATTCGATCTTCTTGAAAAACGACGCGTAAGGCGCAGTGTGCTCGCCAATCTTCAGCGGCACGCACTTGAGCAAATCCTTGTCGTCGAAGTTCGACACGAAACACTCCACCGGATGGGCGAAGACGCTGGTCTTGTCCGGGGCCGATTCCTTGCTCGGCTGCTCGACGTTGCTGGTCACCGAAGGCGTTGGCGACTCATCCCGCAGCCCGTCCGCCGCGACCTTCGGGCTGGATGGCTTACGCACATACTCACGGCGAGTCAGTAACAATTCCGACGGGAAATTTTCCTCGCGGCTGTCATCCGTTTCCGTCTCGTCCACACCCGACGTAGGCGTCTTCAAGCTGACATAAGGGCAACCCTCGACATGCCGCGTACTTGGCAAGTTCTTGAAGTGCGGCGTGCGTACGTAATTCACATTCTTCGCGTTGAACGTGCCCAGCTCATTGGCCGCATCGAACGCCAGGCGACAGGCATCGTTGGGGCACTGGAAGTGTTCCCTGGCGGAATCGAAATCCATCGTCTCGTCGAAATTCAGATCCCGAACGTCGTAGATCGACAACTTGTCGTTGAGGCTGAGGCAGTAGGCGAGGTCGAATTTCATGTCGGCTTCCAGGTCCTTTAGGTGACCAGCTTCCAGTGATGGCGTATTCGAAGCAATAGCTACACTGAGATCACTTCGATATCGCCTAGTCTGCATCGTCCATCAAAGAGGGCGGTTTTATGAGCCATTCAGATGCTTCGCCGCCCGTTTCGGAGCCGGGCCGGATAGCCCGCCGGGATGAACAGACCGGTTGGCGCCGCTGGCTACCGGGGCTGGGCATGCTGCGCGAGTACCAACCGGCATGGTTGCGTTACGACATCGTGGCCGGCCTGGTGCTGACCACGATGCTGGTGCCCGTCGGTATCGCCTATGCGGTGGCCTCGGGCGTGCCCGGCATTTATGGCCTCTACGCGACTATCGTTCCGCTGCTGTTCTATGCCTTGTTCGGCCCCAGTCGAATTCTGGTGATGGGGCCGGATTCCTCTCTGGTGGCCGTCATCCTTGCCGTCATCCTGCCACTCTCCGGCGGCGACCCGCAGCGTGCCGTCGCCCTGGCGGGGATGATGGCGCTCGTCTCGGGAGCAGTGTGTATCCTGGCCGGTATCGCGCGCCTGGGTTTTGTGACCGAGCTTCTGTCCAAGCCGATCCGCTACGGCTACATGAATGGGATCGCACTGACCGTATTGATCAGCCAACTGCCCAAGCTGTTCGGTTTTTCGATTGAGTCCAACGGTCCATTGAGAGACTTATGGTCCATCGCCTCAGCGGTGATGGAGGGTAAAGTCAACTGGACCACCTTCATGGTGGGCGGGCTCACCCTGGCGGTGATCCTGCTCCTCAAAAGGTGGCCGCGGTTGCCGGGCATCCTGATCGCCGTGGCAGGAGCGACAGTCGCCGTGGGTGTGCTCGACCTTGCGACACGCGCCGGTGTGTCGGTCCTCGGTTCGCTCCCCCAAGGCTTGCCCGGTTTCGCCATCCCCTGGATCACCAGCGCCGATATCGTCCCGGTGTTGATCGGCGGTTGCGCCGTCGCCCTTGTCTCGTTCGCCGACACCAGCGTGCTGTCCCGTGTCTATGCGGCGCGGACCCGAACCTACGTCAACCCGAATCAGGAAATGGTGGGCCTGGGCATCGCCAACCTCGCAGCCGGTTTTTTTCAGGGTTTCCCGATCAGCAGCAGCTCGTCACGTACACCCGTGGCCGAGGCCGCCGGAGCCAAAACCCAAATGACCGGCGTCGTCGGCGCACTGGCGGTTGCCTTGCTGCTGGTGGTGGCGCCGGACCTGCTGCAACATTTGCCGTCCAGCGCACTGGCGGCGGTCGTGATCGCCTCGGCCATTGGCTTGATCGAGATCACCGACCTGCGCCGGATCTATCGCATCCAGCGCTGGGAATGCTGGCTGTCGATCGTCTGTACGGTCGGCGTAGCGGTGTTCGGCGCGATCGAGGGCATCGGCCTGGCTATCGTGATTGCCGTCATAGAATTCCTCTGGGACGGCTGGCGCCCGTACTCCGCGGTATTGGGCCGCGCCGACGGGGTCAAGGGCTACCACGACATCAAACGCTACCCCGACGCGCGCCTGATCCCCGGCCTGGTCCTGTTTCGCTGGGATGCGCCCTTGTTTTTCGCCAACGCCGAGCTGTTCCATGACCGAGTGCTGGACGCCGTGGCGGCATCGCCCACGCCGGTGCGCTGGCTGGTGGTCGCCGCAGGGCCGGTCACCAGCGTGGACGTGACCTCCGCCGACATGCTGGCCGAACTGGACGACACCCTGCACGCGGYGGGTATCGAGTTGTGCATTGCCGAGATGAAGGACCCGGTCAAGGACAAGCTCAAGCGGTTCGGGTTGTTTGCGCGGCTGGGGGAGACGGCGTTTTTTCCTACGATTGGGGCGGCTGTGGATAGTTACGTGGCAAATTATCGGGTGGATTACAGGGAGCGTGAAGATGAAGGGAAAGGATTGCCGTGAAACCCGCGAGATCGAAACAGAGACTTCATATCAAGGAGCGAACCATGCCGAACAACTGGCCCGCCGGGATTGAGCACGTTGTCGTGCTGATGATGGAAAACCGGTCATTCGATCATCTGCTGGGGGATTACACCCGCATCAACCCGGCGTGTGACGGTATCGACCGTCACGCACCCAGCACCAATGCGCTGAAGCTGGCCAATGGCAGTTCGACGGTGATCACCCAGGCATCGGAGTTCCCGGAGAACTACAGCCTGTGGGCGCCGCCGCCCCCTCTACCTCCGGCGCTGCCGCCGAGTAACAGTGAGGGTTTCGACCTTGGCCACGAGTTCGTCAACGTAGAGAAACAACTGGGCGTCTCCTTCAAGACCAGCCCGGCCAACCCTACACTCGCCGGTTTTGCCCAGGATGCCTACGACAAGGCCCGCGCCGACCTGAAGGTCTACAAAACCTGGTCGCAATCCATGGCCCAGCGGGCGATGAACTACATCCCGTTCGGCGCCACCCCGGCCGACGATACGTTACCGGCAATTCACGGACTGGCGCGCAATTTCACCGTGTGTGATCGCTGGTTTTCCTCGGTGCCAGGCCCCACCTGGCCGAACCGTTTTTTTGCCATGCTCGGCAGTTGCAATGGCCACCTGCTGATGCCCTCCACAGGCACGGTACTGGCCGGCATCAAAAGCCTGATCGCACAGTTCGGCGGCGAGAGTATTTTTTCGCTGCTGCGCAACAACGGCCATGACGCACGCATTTATTCCGATGGCGCCGTTCCGCTGGCGGCGCTGGTCAAGGGTGGATTGCAGCACCTGAGCATCGACGATTTCAAATCAGACGTCGCCGGTAACAAGCTCCCTGAGCTGTCGTGGATCGAGCCGAGCTATGGCCTGCTCAATGGCAAACTCGGGCCCAACGTGTCCCATCATCCACCTGAAGACCTGCGCTTCGGTGATCAGTTTGTCGGTGAGGTGTTCAACGCCTTGTCGGCCAATACCGCTGTCTGGAACAAGACCCTGTTCGTGCTGCTGTACGACGAACATGGCGGCTTCCATGACCACGTAGTGCCGCCGACTTGCGTGGCGACCGGTTCAACGGTGGATGTCCCATGGAAAAATCCCTTCACCCGACTCGGCGTTCGCGTTCCGGCGATCCTGGCTTCGCCATGGCTCAAGCCGGGGTTGATCCCCTGGACGGGCGATGTCCAGGCGCAGCACTACGATCACACCAGTTTGCTGGCGTTTCTTTGCGATCATTTCAAGTTGCCGCGCAGCGCCCTTGGCCCACGGGTGGTCGCCGCGCAGCACTTCGGCAATGCGCCCATCTGGCGTGCCGCGCCGGGCGTAACGGCTGCGCCAAAATTGGCGGCTACCGTGGTGCCGAGTCGCGCCGGGTTGCCATTGATCGAGTCCGAACTGGCGACCCAGAGTCGACAAGTGGTGGACAGCGCCACCGGTTACCTCGACGGCCTCGATCCTGAGCAGATCTGGAAGAGCAGCGCCCAGTGGGTCAGCGGTTTTCTCGGCAACCGCAGCCGTGCCCTGGCTGATCCGGGTCAGGCCGCACTCACGCCGGCCGCGCCCAGTGCAGACAGCCTGGAGGCGAAACTGCGGCGTCTGCAGGATTTGATGGTCACCGCTCAAGGGCAAACAGCTCCTCCGGCTGCGGCGCCGGCCAGCAAAGCCTTGGCAGAACCGGGAGCGGAAGTCGCGCCAACACGGCTGCGCGTCCTGTGCCTGCCCGGTGTGGGGTTCACGCCGGCCAGCCAAGGGCAGGGCGGCATCGATGGGAACTGGCAGGAACAATGGCGCACCTTGATCCGCACTCAACTGGCACAGAACGGTCGCCCCATCGATGATCAGGACATCGACTTTCTGACTTTCGATGAGCAGCTCAAAGAGGGGCCGGACTTCGCCCAGGTCACCCGAGGCCTGGCGATGCTGAGGGCCGACGCCAGGGGCAAGGCCGATGAGAACTTCGGCAGTTGGGGCCTGCCGGTCAACCAGATGTTGCGCACCACGGTGGGCGCCCTCGTGCAATGGATCGAAGACGCCGAGTTGCGCACAGAGTTGACTCAACATCTGCTGGCGAAGATCGAAGCATTCAATCCGCAGATCATCTTCGCCCAAGGCCTGGGCAGCCTGATCGGCTACGACGCCCTGCGCCGTTCGGTGGCGAAAAAGGGGGCGGCGCTCAAGCGCATCGATGGCCGAGTGTTCGTCAGCTTCGGCTCACCGATCGCACTGCCGCTGGTGATGCGCGAAGTGTGGGGCGGGCGGGTCCTGCGCCTGAGCGAAAACGGCCGAGGCATCCGCCGCTGGTTCCACCTCCATAACCCCGACGACGGATTGTTGACCCGGCCGATTACCTCGCCGGATTCGGCGCGGATCGACCTGAAAACCGAATTCAGCGTGCCATTGCGCGATGACCTGCTCGACCTCAATCACGCCGCTCAGGCCTACTTGTCGTCACCCACCAGCCAGACCGGCCTGTGGCCACAACTGGCCCGCGACGTGGTGGCCGCACGGGCACTGGAAGTGCCGGCGTTTCTGTCCCGCAGCGGCCAACGCAAACGCCGAGCCCTGGTGGTCGGCATCAACGATTACCCCGACCCGAGCGCACGCCTCGACGGCTGCATCAACGACACCTACCTGATCAGCCGCATGCTCCAGGAAAGCGGCTACGACGCCGGCGACATCCGATTGCTGCACGACGCCCGAGCGACCCGGGCCAACTTCGTCGAACGCCTCGAATGGCTGGTGGAAGGCGCCCGCGCCGGGGACGAGCGCGTGTTGTTCTACTCCGGCCATGGCACCCAACTTCCGGTCTACAGCAGCAGCGGCGAAGCCGACTGCATGGACGAAACCCTGGTGCTCCACGACTTCGACTGGGACGACGAAAGCACCCACTTCACCGACAAACTGTTCCGCCAGTTCTACAGCCACCTGCCATTCGACCCGGACGGCCACGGCGCCAAACTCACCGTCATGTTCGACTGCTGCTACGCCGGCGGCATGACCCGCGGCAACGGCCGCGTGCGCGGCATCACGCCACCCAGCGACATCCGCCACCGCATGCTGCGCTGGGACCCCTACGCCGGCGACTGGGACCGCCGCGTCTACGCCGTCGACAGCGACCGCCGCGACTTCAGCGAACAAGACAACAAAACCCGCGGCCTCACCCGCACCCGCACCACCCAAGGCGCCGCCACCGGCCTGCGCCCCGAGAAAAAAGCCCAACTGCTGCGTCAGGGAAAACTCTACGGCCACCACGGCCCGTACATGCCCCTGATGCTCTACGCCGCGCGGGAGAACGAAAAAGCCAGCGAATATGTGGCGGGCTCCAACCACTACGGCGCCTTCACCTACGCCCTGGTTGAGCAACTGCGCAAATTGCATCAGGAGGATGCGACGTTGGGGTTTGATCAGTTGATAGAGCGGGTGGGGAGTGTGTTGAGTGCGAGGTCGCTTGGGCAGACGCCAGAAATTGTCGGGCCGAGTGGGGTGAGGGCGGCGGTATGTCCGTGGCGGATTAGTGGGTTGGGGAGGTGAGGGCGCAGAGTATTGTCGTGGGAGATATGAGATTGATGTAGCAGGCGAACAGCGGCTGGGCCATTCCACCGCTGTCCGCTATTGAGCAATAGCGCTTAGAAATAGTGGCTTTTCGCCCTATAACAAATTGAAACCTTTTGATACTTTGGTGATTGTAGGAATTTTCCTACAGCCATTGTCGATAAAGGGCAGCACTCGTGGTGATCAAAGCGGTTTCGAAGGAACGAATAGACAAAGCGTTGCTGGAATTTGATCGTAAATTTCGGAGTAAGCACGAGTGGCAGGGCTGGGAAAAAAACTTAGCTCACCGTTACGCCGTTCACTCGGGCGGTGAACTGTATCCGGCGAAGAAAATCGTCTCTCTGGCAACTGGCATTGCCGTAGGCGAATTTTCCGGTGGGCACCCGACAAACAGTTACCTAAAAAAGCGAGGCTTCACTGTTGTGGAGTTACCTCGTGGGGAGGGCAAGCCTGTTTTGCAGTTCAGACCGGGAGCTGTTTACGACCGAAAAACTGAAATCAATGGACCGTTCGGTGGAAGCCTGCAAAGCGGCATTGCAGCGTCCGCTACCTACCCTGCGATTTTTTTGTTCACAGGCGATAGCGGTGAACAATACGGGTATGCCGACCACTGGGAAGACGGCGCCTACTTTTACACCGGTGAAGGACAACGCGGGCCGATGACTTTCATCCGTGGCAACCGAGCCATTGCTGAGCATGCCGTGGATGGCCGAGCGCTTCACTTGTTTAAGTCCCTAGGCAAAGGTAAAGGCAACGCTTACATGGGCGAGTTTTCTTGCGCCGACATGTTTGAGCGGACCCAACCGGATGTGAGCGGCCAGGATCGGACGGCGATTGTTTTTCGGTTAGTCCCTGTGGGTATTCCTGGTGAAATAATTGAAGCTGAAGAACAGGATGAAGATGAGGCTGATCTTTCCGGGTCTCTGGCTGCTGCGCGGTTGGCTGCGCTGGCTGCATGTAAGCCTAGCAGCGATGATTTGGGGCAATCCGCTCCGCGTAAGATCTATCAGCGCAGCCGGAAGGTTGCGCACTATGTGCTGATGCGCGCAAAGGGGGAATGCGAGAGCTGTGAGAAGGCGGCTCCTTTTATGAAAAAGGATGGCACCCCCTACTTAGAGCCGCATCACGTAAACCGGCTCTCAGATGGTGGGTTAGATCACCCGCGCTATGTGGGAGCCGTGTGCCCAAGTTGCCATCGGGAAATTCATTCTGGAGTACATGGAGCGTTGGTGAATGAGAAACTGAAGCAGCGGTTGGAAGCAATTGAAGGCTGATTGAATTGTGTGCCGAGGCAGTGAGGACTGTTGCCTGCAAATATTGAGAGACTGCGAGTTGCTGGTTGTGGAAATGAGGACAGTTGGTGAAGTGCTTGTTGTAGGAAACCCTCGCGTTTTCGTTCCTACAGACTGTCCTTAGTCCCTCGAATGCTTCGACGACTGAAACACCCGGGCTACCTTCCGCCACCAAGGCTTAGCTACCAACACCCGCCGCTGCGTTTGATCGTCTAACAGGTAAGGCATGTCTCGTAGCCGAATCCAACTTTCACCCCGCCAGTGCAGCAGATTTAACGACATTTCCGGCCAGTCCAACGAACTCACCATCGGTCGATCCGCAGCATACGGCTGCATGGCATCGCGTAAGGCCTGCACAACCTGCTGGGTCAGCCATTCACGTAACAATCGATTTGCGGGAACATAGTGATACACCAATAGTGCATACACACCGGACTCGCTGAGCATTAGCTGTTTCCGTGGTTGTCGGAAATACTCAATCCACAAGAAGCAGCGTTGATCCTTATCCAGTTTGCTGACCATGCGATCACTCAGATGGACACCCATCAAGCGACCAATGTCACGGGCACAGAACCATGGTTGATTTTCCAGCAGGAGGGCATGGAGCGGTAGGTTATGGAGGGTAAAGATCATTGGATGGAAAGGATCAGAGATTACTGATCGGTGTGAAGTATTTACAGGCATATCCATTACCTCTACGTATAAAGTTGAAAATGGCCAGAGCCCGACGTAGAGGATCTAAGAAATCCCAACAAGCGGTTCCTCCTACCCACAGGATTGCGCATGTATGGCGGATGCCAGCATGCATTCTGCGTGATGAAGTCGCTTCTACGTTGGGCGTTTCTTAGGCGCTTGCAATAAAGTTTAGAGTTGCTTGGAGTGACCCTCAATACAGAATGTGCTGGATTTTCTGTAGGAGGTTTAGCTGCTACTGAGATTGCCAGTAGGTGTTTTCCTACCCCATAAGAACGCCCCGATCAGATCGGGGGGCTTTCAGATGTTCGATTTGTGTAGTGGTCTAAAGAAATCCGACGCACAGATAATTTTGGAGCGCCTTTAAAGACAGACGAGTGGCGTCCACTTTACCTTAGGTGGACACCACTCTCTGACTCATTGGGTGCTTGGCTTGGCTTAGCTCACGAGCAGACTCATGTAAGTGGGCCAATCGCCGCTAGGACACATTTGCGCCATTTTATATTTCTCCAGCATTTGTAGCGCTTGGCTCTCGTGGTTAGCGCGGAAGTCAAACCCCATCTGGTCGCGATACGGCATTCTACCTCGCCAGTAACCCATTCCTTGATCAAGGAAAACTTTGCTGCGCTTACCCGATGCCCAATCTACTGTTATCACTCTCGCGTGTTGAAGCTCCCTGCTTCGTTCTTTTATTTCAATTTCAGGTGAGATGGAGAACTGGCTACCCAACCAAAGCTTAAGAAGTGCTTCTTGATCAAGTTGAAACCTCCAGTCATGACTAATTTGATTGCTGGACTGATCGCCAGTGGATGCTAGCGTTTGAATTCGAAGCGACTCAAGTTTTTCATTTTTGAAAAGTTCAAGAAAACCGCTTAACAACATTAACGACCATGGAGATTTCAAATACCGGTCGGAATAGCTGACCACTGATGCTTGGTCCGTGGCAATCAACTCAGTCAGTTCGGGCGCGTGCTTCTCAATGAGAGTAGCGAGACGTCTATGCAAGCTGCTGATAGGCCCGTCAAGTTCGTGGGTGATTTCGATGACCCGTGCACCTTGCTCAAATTGGCGCCAGGTCCGGACGTCGATAGACTGACCAGCGCAAGCAGAAACACAGTCGCTTCCAGCCCATACTATTCCATCGTTGCTACTCAGCCATCCGGCTCCTGGAATCGCAGCGGAGGCATCGCTGCTAAAAAGACTCTTGATGCCCGACTTCGAACGAATTTGAGCCACCAGGTAAGGCTTGATCAGTGGGAGGGAGTTGTCCATATCCTCAATCACAACCCCAAGACTAGCCAGGTCAAAGAGGGTGTTCTTCTGTTCTTTGCTTAGCGACGCTCCTGAAGGAATTGCCAGTTTCACCTTGAGTTTGTCAGCGATTGCCCAAGTGAGGATTTTTTCACGGAAGTAAGGGTGATCTAGGTCCCAGTCCTCTGCATCTCCCCTCATCACCAGGCAAATAGAGGTGTCGTTTTCACCGCGATCCGCTGAATTGATCGCAGAGGACAAATAGCGGATCGGGCCGGTCGAACAATAACTAGCCCCCACCACAGTTTCAAACTCGCTGGGTAAGTCTAAATGTTCGATTAGGCCCGACACAGTCAACCACTCCATGGCGCGTCCACGGTCTAGCTCCTCTCGCTCCACTCGACTGTCTTGACCTGCAAGACAGTGTGAGCAGACGTTTTCGCAGTTAACCGGGCAATGCAGCTTCCCTAACGTTTTACGTAATAGCTCGGTTGTATTCGCTAAGCCAGCCAGGACAAACCCGGCTCCTCCGCTGACTTCATCGAACAGCTGAATGACCGTTCGCCCTTGTCCACTTTCGATATCGCGATCAAGACGGAAACCAAAGCCCATTTCTGTGCTGGCAATACCTAAGAGTTCGGCGATTACGTCGCGTAGCGCAACGGCAAGAGTCGTGGCTATAGTTTGCTCTGCCAGACTATCTCCGAGCCACAGGCCTGTCTGGGGACTTCTCAAGTAAAGCTCCATGACGTCAGTGCGAATTTGATAGCCCAGGAACAGGTTAGGCTTAACTGCCGTGCCGGGGCAGTCGAACTCTTTACGACTCCCTGTGATCCCTCCCACTGGCCGGTGTAGCTGATCTGGAAGCAGATTTTTAGGAATGTCACCGGAGGCTAGCATTGAATCTGCACGTCCGCAGGTTAGGCACACGGCGTAACCTTTTTCGTGTTCACCGGATGAATGATGGAACACACTGCCGTCGTGACCAAATCGAACGAAACCACACCGCTTGTCGGGCAGCGAGATCGTCTCGCCAGTCAGTTGGATGCGAGGTCGTTCGACTCGGATGAACTTCTGAGAAGTGATGTCGTTTGTTGTGGACTCATAGAAGTCGGTTACAAAGCCGCCAGGGCGAAGGACGGTTCGTCGCTCGTTTGGTTGAATTGCGTGCATGCAGTGTGAGCACGTTAGCTCGGAGCTATTGGTGTAGGCGTTTTCGATTACGCCTGTCGCGCCACAATTTGAGCATCGCCAGGCGATATCAAATTTTTGTGCTTCGTTTACTTGGCCTGATGCATGCCATTGCAAACTGATTCCTGCCGAACGATAGACTCGCCCATCGATTACCACTTGCGACCCAGGTGCAYACTCTCGGATCGCAATGTTTAAGCCGCGAGACGGAAGCTCTTTGTTGTTGAAAATGCTGTCTTCACGACTCTCAGGATGAGTTCGCTGGTGCTTGAAGTCCTCAATGTTGTAGGTATTGAGTGTCACGACATCGGTAGGGAATCCATATCCTGGAAGGAACGCACGGGACGCGAGATCGCGCAGTAAGTACTCACCGTCGTGACGTTTTTTCTCCAGCTCTAGCGCTTTTTTGTACGGTAAATCTGTCGCCGCTTGCAGCTTAGCGTTGAGCTTTCGAGACTCTTCAAGCCACCGGTCCTCCAGAATACGTACGCTTTCCTGAGTCTCGGCTAAGATTGTGCTGAGCAGGCAGCCATCTAAGCAAGTTCCGCTGACAAGGCGTTTGATTGGGTCTGCGAATTCTGTCTGACAACTAGTCAGCCAGCTTTTGAATTGCTGGCAAGGCGAGTCGTCCCCGCCAAAAAACCATTGGAGAGTCAGCCTGGTTCGGTCACCGTCACTACTGGTTTTTGACTTTAGGAAAATAGACAAGAGCAGCGAATTGACGTGCCTCTGAACAATGCGAGAAGAGCTTAAAGTAATGGTGGGAGCGGGAATGGCGGTAATGAATGGCCACTTAGGCTGTGCAAACGCGCGCTGGTTATGAGGGTCCGCTTTACATAAGGTGTAGGCTATCGCGCGTGCCTCACTACGGCGTCCGGCGCGTCCCGCCCGTTGCAAATAGTTGGCAGGGTGGGGCGGCAGATTGTTCATCACTACAGCAGAGATGCCCCCAATATCTACGCCCATCTCCATAGTCGTGGAGCAGTTGAGTACGTTGATATCACCCTTCTTAAACAGATCAACATAGTCATCGAGTCTCTGGGCCGACTGCTGAGCCGAATGTTCTGCGGTTCGATAGTAAAATCCGCCTTCCACGGTACGGTCGCTGATATCGGTCCAGAGATTCTCAGACCGAAGGTGCTGGATGACCGGGTCTTGTAAGACCTGCGTACGAATCTGCAATTGCTTGGCCACGGCGCTACCATCTATCTGGAGGTTAGCTAGCGAGGCGAGTTGGATTTTCTGGCAACGATAGTCTTGCGGACGCAACTTTATGGGTAAATAAGGGGTTAACCCACGAAAAGTCGAATCAAAAATTCGGTGCGTTATCGGGCAGAGCCACCCCTCTTCTAATAGCGAAAAGGTCAGTGTTTCTAGCTTCAGGCGATGCCCTGGGTCTGCGGGCTCCAGGATGAGAGCCTGTGTTAGAGCAGACCATGCAGCCTCTAGCCAAGCATTGATTTTGTCCGCATCTGTAGCGACCGTCCGATTCAATCCGGTGGCTTGTTCCAATAGTTTTACTAACCGATGCGGATTCCCAGACTTTACTTGAGGCCATTTTTTTACTGTTGTGCTTTCTTCCAGCTCGGTTTTTGGAGAGAACAGCGATTTGGGGGTGAACCTGCTGCCCATCCAGGATTGCATGTCGCGATCCATGTTTATAAAGGTGTTCTCGCGCACGTAAAAATCAAGTGCAACTTTAAGGTAGTCGTGCCAATCCTCAAGAGTTAAGCGAGTTTCAGGCGCCGAAAATGCTCCTGTCGCCGGTACCGCGTTTGTTTCCGTCCACATCGGCGGTGTAGAGCTAATTTCTTTGAGACCTCGGTAGGTTACTTTCACGAGGCCGAGAGTCTCCGTACTGTTTTGATTTTTTGGGCGTCGGGAAAATTCCCGAGCTAAAAGTAAGCGAGCCATGGTTGCGCCACCTTGGCTCCCGTCAAAAAGGACCGGGTTGGCGTAGCGGTTGTAGCGCAGGATTGACTGTTCAACATCTTTGGAGGCTGCTAGCTCATACACCATGCTTGCCCAATCGACGTTGACGATTCGTTTTTGTGGGGCACCGCCGGATCGTAGCGCGGCCGCTTGTCTGCGTAGCTCTGCCGCCATGACACCCATTCCCGACTGTTCTAAGCCTTCTGCCTGGTGCATCAGCAGATCATAGTTGCCAGTGGGAACGTCTTTAGGTTCCGCATCAGCTTTGGCCTGAACGTTCCGAAGCGTTTCAAATACCAAGCCACGCAACCGCGAACGCTCGGCTTCTTGTTGCATGCGTACGGCCATACGTGCCGTACCTTGACGGCTATCGGTGAACGTAATTAGCTTGCGCCCCCGACCGGGTAATTCCTCTGGGGAGCGCTCATTGCTGTCTTTTTTGTCGGCGTCTGGGCAAAACTCCAGCACCGTCGGGACGGCATTCGCAACATAGAATGGAGCGCCCAGATACGCTTTTCTCAGAAAGCTTTTTTTGTTTGGAAGTTCGTGATCGCAGTGACTACAGCAAGCGGCTTTCTCTTCAGCGATAGTAATGTTGATAGGGCGCGCTGAGTTAGTAGCACATAAGCCGTGGGTGTCGAGATCGAGGCTGACGCTGAAAAAGGGATCTTGTGCGACCTGCAACCCGGCAATTACCAAACGTTGTGCATACGTACGACTAGTAGTGGGGCCGGTTACCTCACGTTCAGGCGACGTCTCTTCTTCGCCGCTTTCGTAGCTCAGAGAAAACTCATCTCCTGCGTACGGGCTCAATTGGTGAAGAACCCCGTTGCGATCCTCTGCAATCAAATGCGGAGTTTTACAGTCATCGCAAAATCCTAATTCGTACACTGGCGCGTTGCATTCGCAGCGTGCACGTTGATGAACGTAGACGTTGCCAAATGGCCATTCAATCAGACTGGTAGATTTTGCAGTGCAATTGGGGTCTATGCAGGACCATAGTCCATGAAGCATTCGTTGAAAAAGATGGGTCCGTAGCTTAAGAAACGGCGGTTCGTCCTTATGGCGTCGGGTGCCGGTTGATACATCGAGCCAACCTAACACTTCCCGTTGCTGCTCCAGCCGCGAGCCGGGCATTAATTCGGATTTCAGTATCGTCAGTAATTCATTTAAATCTAACGGTTTTGTCGAGTTAACAATCGCATGCCTTAACGCGCGTGCTATTGAATTGCGTCCTAAAGCATCAAAACGGGACGGTGATATTTCTTGTTCATTCTCGATAGACTGCACGGCCTCCAGCGAGGCCTTTTCGACTTTCGAGTCGAACAGTATGTCCGGCCAAACACGAGATCCTCCAATGACGTCGACTTGTTCTAGCCGCACTCCTGCGAGGTCTGCAAGGTACCGTTTCAGCTTTTCTTCGGCCTCAGCCCCGGCGATGGTGGCCGATGTCGCGACGAAACGAATCTCCTCAGGATTTTTACCGAAGGCTTGAACGACGCGGCGCAGTAGGAGGGACATTTCTGCAGCTTGAGAACCAACGTAAGTGTGTGCCTCGTCGAGGACAATCCAGCGTAGAGACTTCTGCTGCTTTGAAATCTCCAGGATAGGATTGTCTACCTGACGAACCAGCATGTATTCGAGCATTGTCGCGTTGGTCATTAGTATTGGCGCGGGCTCTTTGCGCAAAAGCTCACGTGACAAAACCTGATTGGGTTTCTGTTCTTGAATCTTACGAATGACCCCTTCGCGTTCTTCAGTCTTACCATTGTATAAACAAAACCGGATATCTTTACCGTACGCACGGGTCCATGCGTCTAAACGCTCTTGTTGAGAGTTAATTAGGGCGTTGAGAGGGTAGAGAAATAGCGCTCTCACCCCAATCAAGGATGACTGATTTCGCTCACGCTCCCGGATTAGATCTTCAAGGATAGGCACCATAAAACATTCTGTTTTCCCCGAGCCGGTACCACTGGTGATGATGGCAGATCGAGGTTTCTCGTTAAGCAACGTTCGCCAAGCCTGAAGCTGGTGCGTATAGGGATGGGCTTCTCTTGGAAAGTCATACGCATGGGCGTTTTTTAATGTATTGAGCAGGCTTTTGGAGAGCAATGACCCCTCTATGTCGAGAAGACGTTTTTCCGACTCTTTCCAACCAAACGTATGTTCGAAAACCGGCGGAGCCAGAAAGCAGCCATCGGCGCCCAATTCATCAACCATTTTTTCGTTCAGATGACGGCGAAGCCCTGGTTCGTTAACTCCTAGGACGCCTAGGGTTGCTTCCCGCGTGCGGTTAAGGCTTTGCTCAATTAAATCCGTGAAAAAACGCATCGGAACTCCTTATGCCTCGTCTTCGGAGGCTAGCAAATACGAAACCATCAGTGCGTGAGTAGGTGCGAACCATCCCTGACGATCAAAATCAGAAACCAATCGAATGGCGAATTTTAGGTACGCCATCGGCACAGGAAGATCATTTAGGGTGGCTTTGCCTGCCGTCACATAGGCCAAAAAAATTGGTAAGTAAGAAACCGCTTTAGTGAAACCAACAGGGGTAATCTCTCTCAAGAATGCAGGTATCGGATTCTGAAGGAGCCAGCTAGTCAACTCCGCAGTAAGATCGGTAGGCCACTGTCTGTCGGTAGCGTGTTGTTGGCGTAAGGCTTGATTCCAGCCTGGTACCACCAATTGGGGAGGGATTTTGGTCAGACTGCTTTTATTGCCAGTACTTAGGTAGTCGCCCAAATAATCAAAGCCGGAAACCACAAGTCGCAACACGGCCGCGCGATTCGTTTCAAGGTTCTTGATAAGAATCTCCGGCAAGCCACATGCCATCAGCCCTTGTAAAAATCGTGCATGCGCTTCGGCCCACATGGGGAGAGGAATTGCTTCCCAGATTACCGCCAGCTCATCGCGAATTCGAGCGCAGAACGCTTCGTCCATTTCTAGTCGGAGCACCGCGAATGCCAGCGCCTCTGGTTGCTTTGACAGTGCCTTCCAGCTTTCAAATGAGGACAACGGCAGGTGCGCGTAATGTTGCTTCAAATCCGCTAAATATTGCCAACCACTGTGTCCGAACTCTTTTGCCATGACGGTGATTTGTTGACTGATGGCGTTTGGGTTGGCTTTTGGGTGGAAAACCTGTGTCGCTCTGTGCAGGGAAAAAACTTCAGTTTGAATTTCAGTAATCGACGAAGCCGACACGAACAGTGCAGGGCGAAATTGAGTTTTACAATCTTTGGCCGGATAGATTAGCCATGGGCCATCACGTTGCATGGTATTGGGTATAATAAATCGTCCGGTGCCAACATCCTGGCTCTTGAGTTCCTCAATTTTGACTGGCGCTTGTTTAGGATCAGAAAGCAACATTGCTTCAACTTCGGTGTCATTCAAAATTGTCGCGTTACTTATTTCGCAGATCGTGAATGTGTCTCGACTTTCCCATTGTAAGCGGCCGTTGTACCGTCTGATATTCAGGCTGAGCGCGCGCTGTTCGGTTTCTAAGGTGAGCTTAATAAACGCATCTTGTTCGTCGACAGCTCCCAGCATTTGAAGCATGTCATTTTGGTAGCTAAACAAATTTAGCAGCGTGGGCGATGAGCCTACTTTGATCTCATAGTGCCGTTTTGGATGTGGCAGCGCCTCGCACACCAGTTCCAATTGCATGTAGAAACTTTGCCCTTGAGTTTGCCCTGAGGTCAATGCGATGCGATGACCTATCAGCTCAGCTAACGTAAGTTGGTGTGCTCGTGAGGGCCGGTCGTCCGGTCCAATAAGCCGTGCTCCTTGATACGGATACGGGAGGCGAAGTCGTAGTGGCTGATTGCTGCTTTTCTGGTCGATTTCCAGCGTAAAACCAGCAGGAGGTGTATCGGTTCGATGAATAAGGCTGAAAGTGGTTGCGGAGTGATCAGACTCCAATCGTTTGGCCATTAGCAGCGAGATGTCGATTTTTAAATCAAGCTGGAGCGCACCTTTGACCTGCAATCGAGCAGGTTTTTCGGTGGTTGCGGGAAGCAACGAGGTACTGAATTCTTTGGGTAGGACGGCAAAGCGGCGAGTTAAAAGCGTTTTTCCCGTGCGGTTTTTCAAGGTGTAACGAACGACACCGAAGGGCCCGGTACGGCGAAGAGTGTCCAGGGGTTGCCCATTGGCAAATTCTAGAATATCGCCCAGACCAAACTCATAGTCTTCGGGCAACTCCAGTCGTGGCCAACCCAAATATACAACACCTGGGTTACTGTCATAGAGCCCCTGAACACCGGCCAGAGCGGGCTTTCGGTGTTCGTTTTGATTTTGATTTTGATTTAATTCGATTCGATAGAGGTCAGGGCCGTTTTGGAGCGATACATTGGCCCGTAGATCCAGCCACTGGCCGCTCTCTTTGTCGGTAGTCAGCAGCGATGGTGCGAGGCCGTCTGACGAAAAACTAAATTTGGTCGGAATGCGAATACGTGCGGACTCACCAGCGACACCGCAAGAAGATGTTCCGACCAATTGCCAGCAATCAGCCCGCTGCTCAAAAACTAACGGCGTTTCTTCGTAATCCAACTCGCTGCCGTCGAATTGGTAACATTGAACAATTCGTCCATTGTCGAGTAAGCGCAGCGTGACAGGTTCGCCTAGCCGGCGACGTTCTATTGATATTGAGGGATTTGAGAAGCGGATCGTCAGACGCGACTCGTTCAGCTGGGCATACACCGCAGGCCCACGAGCTAATATGTGCTCACCTTCGTAATAGGCTTGATCGAGCCGAGTGCTACCCAACTGCTGGGCATCAATGTCAAATGAGTGTTCCTTTGGCAAGGCCAGCTCTGTCCTAATCCTCCAGTCCGGCAGTGTGCCTAATAGAAAATGCTCACATGTGAATGCTCTGGCTTGAATGAGGGCCTCTTTTCTATCAAGCCGCTGCTTGCCAGCATCATGTAGCCAATCATTAATCAGGCCTCTAGCGTTAGTTTCATCGAGAGGGATTGGAAAGGCTTCTGTCCACTCAGGAGCGACTTTATCCAGGTAAGCAGCCGGGTCTTTCTGATCCTTGAGCGGATATTGCCCCGCCAGATGCATCAACTGTTCAACAATGCCGGCAAGCAGCTGCCTGGTTTCTAGATTTCGAAAGGAAATTGGCAATTCATCTTCGTGCGCCGCTATTAGGTCAGCAGTTGTTCGGTGGCTGCTCCCTGCACTGAAGAGATTAATGCCTCGATTGACGGCCTTGCCAAAGCCATGTGATTCCTTTTGAACTAGGGGCCAAGGTAACCCACCCTCTGCGAAGAGGGACCCTAGCCAATCCCTACCGTTTTCACGGTGCCGAATAGGGCGTTTCCAGTATTCCAGTCCTTTACTGGTCAAGGTTGCATGCTGGCTGTGTGAAAGTGAGACGGCTAACTCACTCTCAGCGCCTGACCAGGACCATGAGCTGTTGTAATTTCTACGGTACTGCTCACTGACGAATAAACAAAAACATGCTCCCAGGTGTATGACCTGAACTGGGCTGGACGCTAGGCGAAGGTACTTTTGAAGTAAATCGCGTAAGGATGCGTACTCGTGTTCGGACAGTTGGTAGCTGTACAGAGGCTTGCCGTTAGGTCCTTTGAATAGTTCGCGGGTGAGCAAAAACTCGCTGAGCCAGGCTTTTATGGGATTTACAGCAGGAGTGAACGCGGTCATTGACGCAAATCCTTATGCTGAAGATTCAAAAGCATGCCACGCAGCACAGACCCTCGACGACGTCTACAGCTGCACCACCTCAGTTTTTTACGCGTGTGTCACTGTGCCATCTTCGCGAAACGCCGTCGACATTTGTATTTTGATAGGTCGGAGGCTCCAATCGGTATTTATGCTCGCAACAGCGCCGCTGTTCTTGCGGCTGGGCACGCTGCCCTTAGGTTATGGAGTGCTTACCGCAAACCGCTCGCGCGCTGGTGGAGAGTTCGATTCGGGTGAGGGAGTCACGAATGGGTGAGCCGAGGCGATTGCGAACTTAGCTCGGCGGCGCCAGTGCGTGACTATCGGGCGCTGGATCATGATGCTGATTTGGTTAAGTCCTTTTTGGTGGCCTTTTGCTATAGCCATGTTCGGCGAAAGGCAGTTCAATACCCCCTTTAGCTACTTTCAGTAAAGCAAAAGGAATTCCATACAATATGAAATGGGATCTGCGAATCCATTATGGGTTTCACGGCGTAGGTCAGGGCTTATTCAGTTCGGGAAGCGTTGCGATGCTCAACCCTACTGCTAGAAGCCAATTCAACTGGGTGTATGACTGCGGTACCTCTTCCTCCCAGTATTATCTGGATAGAGCGCTGGGCGGCTTGGAGTGTGACATCCGCACACCTGCGGGCCGGCGTCCCTACCTTGATCTGGTTACCATTTCACACTTCGATAAGGATCACATCAGCGGACTTGTGAAGCTGCTGGAGCGCTTCGATGTCGGTGACCTTCTATTGCCGTATATGCCACTCTGGCAACGGCTTGTTATTGCCTTTCACGCCCATCGGGGCCATCGCTCGCGCTTGACGAATTTTCTGGTGAGTCCCGTGGCGTTCATTGCTGCTGTGCCGGAATCCAACGTCAAACGTATTTTGTTTGCTTCAGGCGGGCCTCCCCTTGAGGAACCGCGCCTTGATACAGGTATCTCGCCACGCCCCGAACGACCACCAGCATCAGGTGACGAGCGCGCGGAGCGTCGCCGTGGGGAGCCTATTTCCGTAGAAGTTGATATCGAGGATTTGTCCAGCCTGGGGGCTGCGGATGATAGGAGGCTTGATGCCTCGCGCATGGCTAGGGCGGCCAAAAATGGAACAAGCGTCGCGTTCATGAAGGTTGGAACAGCGTTGGTGGTCGCTGGCTGCTGGGAGTTCATGCCGTACAACGATGCACAGCTGGCACCGATGGCCTCGGCCGCATTTCGCAATGAGGTTTCCCGTTTGCGCAGCGATCTGCTTGGCGGTGTCAAGAGCGTTGCAACCCGTGCCTTGGCGGTGCTGAAAAGGTTGTACGCAAAGGAGTTTGACTTCAATGGTCATGAGGAAAACAACAATTTGATTTCCCTATTTCTCTACGCCGGACCATTGGATCCGAGCGCGGAGGTCATTCGTGCGCTTTTTTCAAGAGGGGCGTGTTGGTGTTGTCGCCGTTGGGTTGAGCTGACTCCACCGGGCATGGTTAGCCTGCTCTATACCGGTGATGGTTACCTCGATACCGATGCACGGCTTGCCAGTATGCGGGCCTTCCTGGGCCCTCATCGTGTGAATAGTCTCGCTGCATTGCAAGTCATGCATCACGGGGCGAGAGCAAATTGGCACACCGGGTTGGCTGATAAAATCCGCCCCAAATTCAGCGTGTTCAGCTCCAATCCTCTTCACAGGGGATATCGTCACCCGCACACCGAAGTTCTGGAGGACTTCGCTTCGTACCGGCCACTACAAGCGAGTAAAGATAAATCCGTGAACCTCGCTTTCGGGTTGTTATTCCCCCGATAGGCGATCGGTCGCAGTGGGGCGCATATCCCTCGTCCTTCATAAAAAGATGTGCGCGCATAATTGGACGTTATGGTCAATTAGCCCCTACAGTCGAGCCGGCGATGGTGGCATGCCGACTGGATGCTGCGCACCAGATCGGCATGCTGCGTTCTACCAGTACCCTGGGCTATGGTTAAACCGTCGCGCTGGAGGGGCACGAAATGAAGAAAACCATCGAGCAGGAGACGTCGCTGGCGTTGGTGGAAATCGGGGCAGTGAGAGAGTTTCGGGTACCGGGGGAAGACGGGAACTGGCGGTTGGAGTTACGCCTTGGGATGAAATGGCTTCCGGTGCGTTTGCGGCGTGAACCAGTGCGACACTGACGCTCACTGACGGTGGGCGGGCGGTTTGCCAAGGAGTGGGGGCGTCTCGAACCAGCTTCATAAATCGCTCCGTTCTCAGGCTGTTGTGGCTGCCAATCCATCGCCCATACGTAGATATGGCTGTGCCCCCATTTCGATAGTAAACATCAATGATAAGTACGAGTATACGTCCATCCGGAAAATGGTCAGACTTCCCCTCAGAAGGAGCTGCTGAGCTCAACTAACTTCCTCGTTACAACGGAATATGCGCCCTCTATCGGGTCGTAAGAATTGGACTGTTCCAGCCCCAACGGGCACACCACATCAATAAGTAAATAGCCCTCGGAAAACCCACACACGCTGACCGATAGCTATTCATCACGCATTAAGGCCACTAATGAGCCCCGCTAAAATTCAAGACCAAAGCCAAATCAAGTGGATTTCAGACTTCATCTGGAACATCGCCGATGACCGCCTACGCGATGTGTATGTGCGCGGCAAATACCGCGATGTCATCCTCCCATTCACAGTACTGCGGCGACTAGATGCCGTGCTGGCGTCCACCAAGGAAGCGGTTCTTGAACGCAAAAAATTTCTCGACGCCCACAAAGTCGCCGAGCAAGACGGCGCGCTGCGCATGGCAGCCGGGCAGGCTTTCTACAACGTCTCCGAGTTCACGCTGGCAAATCTGAAAGCTAGCGCAGCAGGACAGCGGCTTCGCGATGACTTCATCGACTACCTAGACGGTTTCTCGCCCAACGTGCAGGAGATCCTCGCCAAGTTCAACTTCCGCAATCAGATCCAGAAGCTCGTGGACTCTCACGTGCTCGGCTATATGATCGAGGACTTCCTCGATTCCGGGATTAACCTTTCGCCACTTTCTGTCAAAGATACTGATGGGCGCATCAAGCTACCGGCGTTGGACAACCACGGAATGGGTACGGTGTTCGAGGAGCTGATCCGCCGCTTCAACGAAGACAACAACCTTGAAGCCGGAGAGCACTACACGCCACGCGATGTGGTGCAGCTCATGGCCAAATTGCTGTTCCTGCCAGTGGCCGACCGTATCGAATCCAGCACCTACTCACTTTACGATGGYAGCTGTGGCACAGGCGGGATGTTAACCGTGGCCGAAGAAGCCTTGCAGGAGCTAGCAGAGGAACACGGCAAAGAAGTATCCATCCACTTGTTCGGTCAGGAAATCAGCGATGAAACCTACGCTATCTGCAAGGC